>JACCVE010000014.1 GCA_013698285.1 Chloroflexia bacterium
GACCGCCTCGCCGGGCAGGGCGTCATCGTCCGCCGCGCCCGCGCCGGTGAGACGATCGAGACTCTCGATCACCAGCGACGCACCTTGGGACCCGACATGCTGGTCATCGCCGACGCCGAGCGACCGGTCGGTGTAGCCGGGGTCATCGGTGGGCTGGAGAGCGAGGTCACTGTCGACACGAACGCGCTGGTGCTGGAGGTCGCGACCTTCGACATGGGCTCGGTCCGCCGGACCGCCCGCGGCCTCGGGGTCCGCACCGATGCCTCGGCCCGCTACGAGCGCGGCCTCGATCCCGAGTTGGTCGGGGAAGCCGCCGCCCGGGCCGTCTCGCTCCTCCTCGACCTCTGTCCAGGGAGCCGGGTCGTCGCCAGCCAGGATGTCTATCCCGCCCCGGTCCGGGCTAGGACGATCGCGTTCCCCGTGGGCCGCATCGAGCGCGTCCTCGGCATCGCCTTTTCGGATGAACAGGTGACGGGTGCCCTGGGCCGCCTCGGCTTCGCGCCCCGGATCGAGCCGGGCGACGGCGGGGCCACGCTGACGGTGACGGTGCCGGCGTATCGCCGCGACGTGACGATCCGGGAGGACGTGATCGAGGAGGTCGCCCGCCTGGTCGGCTACGACGCCCTGCCGGAGACGCTCCCCGCCGGCCGGACCCCGGCGGTGCAGCGCGACCCGCTCGCTCTCGCGGAGGGCCGGGCCCGGCGAACGCTGGTCGGCCTCGGCTGCGACGAGGTCATGACCTACGTCACCACCTCGGACGATGACCTCCGGGCGCTGGCGATGGCCGACACCGGGAACGACGTGGTCGGGTTCCTCCACAAGGTCTCTCTCGGGGACGCGGTCAGGCTCGTCAACCCGATGCAGCGGGAGTCGGACATCCTGCGGCCCACCTTGATCCCGTCACTGCTACGCGTCGTGCGGGAGAACCTCAAGCACGAGACGGCCGCCCGCGTCTTCGAGATCGCCAGGGTCTACCTGCCAACGCGGCGCGACGCGCTTCCCGACGAGCGATCGACCGTGGCTCTGGTGATGGCCGGGGAGCGTTCACCGCTGTCCCGCTTCGACGCCGCCGGACCGGTCGATTTCTGGGACCTCAAGGGCGCGGCCGAGACCTTTCTTGTCCAGCTCGGCCTCGACGACGTGACGTATCGGCCCCTCGATGCGGATACCGCCGGGGGCCTCCACCCCGGGCGGTCGGCCGAGGTCGTCGCGGGTGGGGTCGTGGTCGGCCGCTTCGGCGAGGTACGGCCGGACACTGCCCGGGCGTTCGAGCTGCCGGATCGGGTCTTCGTGGCCGAATTTGACCTCCCATCGATCCTCGACGCCGCCGGGGCGAACACGCCGGGCATCGCGGTGCCCCGGTTCTTGCCGGTCGAGCAAGACTTCGCCATCGTCGTTGCGGCGGACCGACCCGCCGCCGAGGTCTCCCGCGTCCTGGCGTCGGCGGCCGGGCCGCTGGCGTCCGGGGTGACATTGTTCGACGACTACCGCGACGCCCGTCTCGGGGAGGGGAAGAAGAGTCTCGCCTTCCGGGTCCGGTTCACCGCCCCCGACCGGGCCCTGACCGACGCCGAATTGGGGAAGACCCGGGCCCGCATCGAGCGCACCCTGAAGAAGGACCTCGACGCGACCCTGCGGACATGATCGGGATGCCCGGGATCGAGACCCCGACCACCACTGAGGAGCGCCGCCGATGACTGCCGTGATCGTGCCGATCATCGCCGACGTGGCCGAGATCTCCCGGCGGCTCACCCGCCGCCACGGCTTCGAGGAGGGCGACCTGCCGCCCCATGTCCGGGCTAGCATCGCCAAGACCTGGGGCGAACCCCTGACGGCCCGGGAGGTGGTCGACCGCATCATCGCCGAGGTGCGGACCGGGGGAGACGCCGCCCTGGCCAGCCTCTCGGAGCGGATCGAGGGGAGTGTCCCCGCCTCCCTGGAAGTGCCCCCGGCCGGCCTCCGAGCCGCCTTCGACGGGCTCGATCCCGACCTGCGGGATGCATTGCGGCTCTCGGCGAGCCAGATCGAACGGTTCCATGTCAAGCAGCGCCGGACGTCTTGGATCGATTGGGACACCGAGGGGGCCCTGGGCCAGATCGTGGTGCCGCTCGACCGGGTCGGCATCTACGCCCCCGGCGGCACCGCCCCCTACCCTTCGACCCTGCTGATGATCGCCGTCCCGGCCCGGGTGGCCGGGGTCGGGGAGATCATCGTCTGTTCTCCTCCCACGGGCGGGGCGATCAACCCGATCATCCTCGCCGCCGCCCATGTCGCCGGGGTGGACCGCGTCTTCCAGGTCGGTGGTGCCCAGGCCATCGCGGCGCTGGCCCACGGCACCGAGACGATCCCCCACGTCGACAAGGTCCACGGCCCGGGCAACATCTTCGTCACCCTCGCCAAGCGTCAAGTCTTCGGGGTCGTCGCCATCGACCAGCTCGCCGGTCCGACCGAGACGTTGCTGATCGCCGACGGCACCGCCTCACCCGACCTCCTCGCCGCCGACCTGCTGGCCCAGGCCGAGCACGATCCGATGGCGAGCCCGATCCTGCTCACGACCGACCCGGCCGTCGCCGAATCGACACGCCGGGCCTGCCTGGTCCAACTCGGCTCTCTGGAACGGCGGGACATCGCTGCCGCGGCCATGAGCGGACAGGGCCTGATCGGCGTCGTGCCCGACCTGACAACGGCGGTGGACCTCTCCAACCGCTACGCCCCCGAGCACCTCTGCCTGCTGGTCCACGACCCATGGGCCTTGATCCCGCTCGTTCGCCACGCGGGCGGCATCTTCGTCGGCGAGGACAGTCCGGAGGCCCTCGGGGACTACACCATCGGCATCAGTCACGTCATGCCGACGGGGGGCTCGGCACGGTTCTCCTCCCCGGTCCACGTCGCCGACTTCACCAAGGTGATCTCGCTGGCGGCCGTCAACCGGCAAGCCCTAACTCGCCTCGGCCCGGCCACGGCCCGCCTGGCCCGCGCCGAGGGCCTCACCGGCCACGCCCGGGCCATCGAGCGGCGCCTGGGCATCGTGCCGCCGGGCAGTGACACGCCAGCCGAATAGTGGTCGCCCTCCCCAATGCCTCCGCCAACCCGGCCTAGCCGCCCGCGAGCTGGCGCAGGGCGGCGACGATCCGGGCCTCCACTGTAGCGCCGGGCTCCGGCCGGGAGGCGACGATCGCCTCCCGCGCCTCGCCGGTGGTATAGCCGAGGGCCCGCAGCGCCGCCATCACGTCGTCTTCCCCCGCGAGGACGAGCCGGGCGGGACCGCTCGTCGCGAGATCAGCGAACTTGCCCTTCAATTCGACGACCAGGCGCGAAGCGGTCCGTTTACCGACCCCGGGGACGGTGCTGAGCACGTCGATCTGCTCCCCCTCGATCGCGCCCGCCAGGGCGTCGGGCCGCAGCCGGGAGAGGATCGCGCAGGCTAGGCGGGGGCCGACGCCGGTGACCGTGATCAGGATCTCGAAGACCCGCAGTTCCAGCTCGGTCGCGAAACCATAGAGGGTCAATTGGTCCTCGCGGACGAAGAGGTGGGTATAGACGCGGACCGTCGATCCGGCGGTGCCGATCTCCCCGGCCGTCGTCGTGCTGGTCCCGACCCGGTAGATCACGCCCCCGGCATTGATCAGCAAGGCATCGGCGACGACCCCTTCCAGTGTCCCGATCAAGCCGGCGATCATGACCGCCCCCCGCTATCGACTGGGGCTGGTGCCGGGCCGGCATCCAGCCCATAGACCCGCGCGGCCGTGCCCGAGAGGACCGCCCCTCGCTCGGCGTCATCCATCGGCACCGCCAACGCGCGGCGCAGGAAGCGGTCCTGGCGCAGGACCGGGAAATCGGTCGCGAACATGACCCGGTCGGGCCCGGCGAGGTCGATCACCCGCCGGAAGACCTCGAACCGGTACAGGTAGGTCGAGGCCGCCGAATCGTAGGTCACCCGGCGGGCCGCCACCGCCACCTCCGGCATCAGCTCGTAGAACGGCAGTCCTCCTCCCCAGTGGGCCGCCACGACCCGGGCCTCCGGAAACGCGAGCAGGAAGGCGAGCAGCCGGTCGGGGGTCGAGGTGCCCTTGCCCGGGTAGGCGTGACCGACCGGTTCCGAGACGTGGAACATCACCGGCCGGTCGTGCGCGACGCAGGCCTCCACCGTCTCGGCCAGATCTCGCGCCGACCGGAGGTCGAAGCCCTGCGCGTCGGCGTTCAACTCCCCGATCCCCGCCGCCCCGGCCGCGAACGCGACGCTGGCCATGTTGGCCGCCCCGGTGGCCACGGGCGACACCGCCGCCAGCCAGGCCAGTCGCCCGCCGCTCTCCGCCGTCACCGCGGCCATGTACGCATTGTGCTCCGCGCAGAGGCCGGGGTCTCGCCATGGGAAACCGCACAGGACCGACCGTTGGATCCCTGCCGCATCCATCGACGCGATCAGGTCCTCGGCACTCGCGAGGGTCGCGTTTGGGTTCCGGTACAGCAGGGCAAACCAATCATCGAGCCGGACGAATCTCATCCGGCCGCTCACGACTTCGGGCCAGAAGACATGGACATGGGCGTCCGTCACCCGCGGCCGCACCGCGGGTGAGTCACCGGGGACCGGCGCGGCCAAGGCGCTAGAAGACCATCAGGGCGACGATGACGATCGCCACGAAGAGGATGATTCCGGTGACGACCAGGATGATCCATTGCGACGGGCGCCCGGCCAGCACCGTGTCCAGCTCTCGCTCCCGCCCTGCCACCGTCTTCGCCGATTCGACTCGCACCACCGCCGCGGTGACGTTGTCGGTCGTGCCCCGGGTCTTGGCGAGGTCGATCAGCGCCCCGACCGCCCCCGGCGGGTCGAACTGGAGCACCACCTCGACCATGTCGCTGTCCCCGACGACGTCGTGGAACCCATCGCTGCACAGGATCAGGCGATCCTCCGCCAGGAGGACGATCTCGAAGATGCTGGGGAGCTTCGGGTCGAGCTTTTGCCTGTGTCCCAGGGCGTGCGTCAGGATATTGCGGTGGGGACTCTGGCGTGCCTCGTCGGAGGTCATCGCCCCCTCGGCCACCTGTTCCGCTACCAGGGAGTGGTCCCGGGTGATCTGGGTGAGCTGGTTGGCCCGGACGAGGTAGGCGCGGGAATCGCCGATGTTGGCGATCGTGGCGTATTTGCCCCGAATCACCACCGCGACCAGTGTCGTGCCGATGATCGAGCCGTCGCCCGAGGCCCGGCCGTTCTGGTGGATGACGTCGTTGGCCCGGCGGAAGGCCTGCTTCAGCAGGAGGGCCGTGTCGGCGCCCGGGTCCTCGTTGACCATCCGGCCCAGCGTCTCGATGGCCAGTTGGCTCGCGACCTCGCCCCGCTGGTGTCCGCCCATCCCGTCGGCGACTGCCAGGAGGAAGCCCGGCTGAGAGCCGATCTCGCCATCGCCAGCGGAGGCCAATGAGACTTCGAGGACGGCGTCTTCATTGTCCGGCCGACCGCCCGTGTCGGTCGCGGCGCTGACGCTGACCACGATGTCGGCCAGTGCTTCGGTGCGGACCTGCTCGAGGACCATGCGACCTTCCTGTTGGCGGTACCGGCGACGCCGTCCGGGGCTGATGAATCAGGATACCGGAACCAGGCCGATACGATAAGACGATACTATCACGGAGGTATGGTCACGCACAGCGAACCACCCCTGGACCCGTTCCCGCCGTCCCCGCCGATCCGCCATCGTCGCCAAATGGTCGGGCCATGGCCCCGGTGACCGGGGTGCTAGACTGGAAAAGTCGAGCCTCGACACCGTCGCGACCGGGACCATGGCATGGCCCCGCTCTCCCAGGAAATCCCGATGCCGATCCCCCACCGGCCACGATTCCTCTCACGACAGACCCTCGTCGCCCTCGTCGTGGCTGGCTCAGTCGTTGCCTGTGGTGGCGAGGAAGTGGCGGATGACCCGACTGCCCCGCTCATTCCCCCGGTGTCATCGACGGGATCCCCTCGCGCTACCCCCGGCGCGACCCCTGTCTCCTCACCGGGTCCCTCCACCCCGGTGTCACCGACCACCGACGCCGCGACCGTGGTCTTGTACCGGGCCAGCGACCGGCTAGGTGACCTGTCCTCGATCCACTTCGACCTCGACATCGACGGTACCACGTATATTGACGAGGGCGAATCAATCCAGATCCTGAGTGCCGAGGGTGACATCGTCCGCCCGGACCGGGTGCGAGCCTCGTTCTCGGCCAATGTCGAGCAGACGGCGAACGTCACGATCCAGATCGTCACGATAGGACCGACGACCTGGTGGACGAACCTGGTCTCCGGCGAGTGGGGTCCCGCCCCGGCCGAGATCGGCTACGACGCCTCGGTCCTCTTCGACGAGGCGGTCGGCCTCGGCGCCGTGTTGCGCCAATTCGGCACGGTCTCCCGATTCGACGAAGAAGAGTTCGACGGTGACCCGGCCTACCACATCGCGGCGACCGTGCCCCGCACCCTGATCGACGCCGTGACCGCGAACACCCTCGACGGGGAACTGGTCGATGTCGATGTCTGGGTCGGCCGGGACAGCGTCGATATCCTCCGCGTCGTGGTTCGGGAGACGAGTGCCACCGGCGCGGACGACCTGGCTCGCTGGATCCTCGACGTCACGGACCACGACGAGCCGGTGACCATTGAACCGCCCGTCTGACGTGGTCGGGTCCGGTTCGACGCCACACCGTGGCGTCCTCATGGTCGCCCTCGCGGTCGTCTTCCTCGGTGCGGTCGATCTGACCGTCGTCGCCACGATCCTGCCGAGCCTGATCACCGACCTCGGCCTGAACTCGGCCGATGTGGACCGGCACATCTGGGTGGTCAACGCCTACCTGATCGCCTACCTCGTCAGCATCCCGATCGTCGGCAAGGTCAGCGACCGCGTCGGCCGGATCGTGACCCTCCAGGCATCCCTGGCCGTCTTCGCGGCCGGGTCGATCGTCTGCGCGACCGCGGACAGCTTCGCCGTCCTGGTCGCGGCCCGGGTCATCCAGGGAGCCGGGGGCGGTGCGCTGCTGCCGACCACCATGGCGCTGGTCGGGGACGTGGTCCCGCGGGCACGGCGCCAGGCCGCGCTGGGACTCGTCGCCGCCGCCGACACCATCGGCTGGGCGATCGGTCCGATCTGGGGAGCGGTCGCGGTGACCCTCCCGTTCGGCGGTGACCAGGCCTGGCGCCTGGCGTTCTGGGCCAATGTGCCCCTGGCGGCGGCCGGGATGGTCGGCCTAGCGCGGGGCGGACGTGCGGTCAGGCGGGTCACTGACGATCGGGCCCGACTCGACCTGGTCGGACTCACGCTGCTGGCGGTCGCCCTGACCCTGGGCACGATGACCCTGTCCTCGGGCGGCGAACTGGGCGGGACGCCGACCAGCGGCACCCGGGCCTTCGGGGGTTCCTCCAATCCCCTCGCCGGTCACCTGCTGCCGTTGGGTCTCGGCGCGGTGGCGGTCATCGGCGCCTTGGTCTGGTGGGAACGCCGCACGGCCGCCCCGATCATGCCGGCCGCCCTGATCGCCGCCCCGGCGTTCCGGGGCTCGCTGGCGGCCAACTTCCTGGTCGGACTGACCCTGATCGTGGCGATGGTCAACGTCCCCGTGGTCGTCGCCCTGACCGTCGCCAGCGACCGGGTCAGCTCGCTGAGCGCCTCGTTGCTCGTCCCCTACACGGGGGCGATGACGCTGATGGCCTGGCTCGGCGGCAAGCTGGCCGCCCGGTGGGGCGACCGCCCGGTCGGGATGGCCGGCCTCTCCCTAGCCGCCTTCGGCTACGGCGTGGCCTGGTCGCTGCTCGACGCCGACCGCCTGGTACTCGTCGCGCCGGCCCTGCTGCTCGCCGGGGCCGGATTCGGGATGGTGATCGCGCCGATCGGCTCCAGCGCCCTGTCCGTCATCCCCGGTTCGGTCCGCGGCCTGGGGGCCGGCCTGTTGATGGTCGCGCGGCTGCTGGGTATGACGATCGGCATCTCGGTCCTGACCTCGTTCGGCGTCCAGCGGCTCCAGATGCTGACCGGCGACCTCGAACCGATCGACCCGGCCCCGGGCGAGACGACTGGCCAGTTCCTCGTGCGCCAGCAACGGTACATCGAGGACGTCGCCATCCCGCTCGGCGTCCGGGTGGTCGAGGAAACGTTCCTGATCGCCGCCATCCTCACCCTGGCCGCCGTGATCCCCGTCGCGATGATGGGCCGGGAGCCCGCCGGAGTCGAAGCGGCCGCCGTCTCCCTCGAATGATCGCGTGGACGGGATCGGCGGCTCGCCGGGGCGCATTGGCGGGCCACGCCCCGCTGATCTTCGGACCGACCGTCAGCCCGCTAGGGCAGCCCGCAGGCGGTCCATGCCGGCGGCGACCGGGGACGCACCGTCGAACAACGCCGAGCCGACGACGACCTTGGTGGCCCCCGCGTCCCGGACCGCGGCGATCGTCGCCGCATTGACGCCCCCGTCGACCTGGATCGCGATCTCTCGCCCCGTCGCGTCGATCATCTCCGCAAGCCGCCGGATCCGGTCCAGGGCGGCGGGAATGAACGATTGGCCGCCGAACCCGGGATTGACGCTCATGACCAGTACCTGACCCACGATCGGCAGGACCGGCTCGACTGTCAACAAGGGCGTGCCGGGGTTGAGGGTGACGCCCGGGGTCATACCGGCGGCGGCGATGGCCTGGATCGTCCGGTAGAGATGCCGAGTCGCCTCGACGTGGACGGTCAGGGAATCGGCCCCGGCGGCGGCGAAGGCGTCGACGTAGCGCTCCGGATCGACCATCATCAGGTGGACATCGACGGGGAGTTTGGTAGCCCGCCGCACCGCCGCCACGATCGGCAGGCCGATCGAGATGTTCGGGACGAATAATCCGTCCATAATATCGACGTGGACGTAATCGACCCCGGCCGCTTCCGCCTCGGCCAGTTGGTCACCGAGGTGGAGAAAATCGGCGGTCAAGATGGATGGTCCGATGAGGATGGCCGACTGGGACACGCCCGGGCTCCCTTCATCCGCGATCATGCGAGGACCGGCTGCGCGGAGGTTTCGCGCCCGGAAGGAGGAACACGCAGAGATGGCTGAAACGTCGGTTCGCTCGCGCCAGGGGCGACTCGCCATCCCGCGCCAGTCGATCATCGGGGGGGCGCTGCTCATCCTCGCCTGGCCGATCGCCTGGTCAGGCCGGGAACCGTGGACATGGTACACGTTCGTCCCGCTCTGGCTGGGCTACATTTTCTCTCTCGATGGCATCAACCTGATGCGGACCGGCACCTCTCTGCTGACCCGGTCGCGACGCGAATTCGCGTTCCTGTTCCTGACCTCGGCCCCGCTCTGGTGGATCTTCGAACTGTTCAATCTCCGCATCGACAACTGGTTCTATACGATCCCCTTCTCCTATACCCGGTTCGAATACGTGGTGCTCGGTTCGATCGCGTTCTCGACCGTCGTGCCGGCGATCTTCGAGACTGCCGATTTCTATCGCTCCCTGATCGGCCGGCGAGCGATCCGGTGGGTTCCCGCATTCGCTGGCGATCGGGGGTGGATCGCCTCGGCGACGTTGGGCCTGGCGATGGTCGGGCTGGTCCTGCTGTTCCCTGGCCAGGCGTTTCCCCTGGTCTGGGTCAGCGTCTTCTTCTTGATCGACGGCATCAACCGTCGCCTCGGCGTCGCCAGCGTCACTGCCCAGACCGCCGCCCGGCGCTGGGACACCGTCGTTATCCTGATCCTGGCGGGATTGACCTGCGGCTTCTTCTGGGAGATGTGGAACTACTGGTCGGTCCCCAAATGGACCTACTCCGTTCCTCACGCCGGTTTCCTGCCGATCTTCGAGATGCCGATCCTGGGGTACCTCGGGTACATCCCCTTCTCCCTGGAGGTCTTCGCCCTCCACCACCTCCTGCGCCGCGCCCTCGGCCAGTCCCGGCCCGACTACGTCGCGTTCGACGACCTGGGCCCCGCCGACCAGACCGCCGAGCGGGCCGGTTCCCCTGCCCGCGGAACGGCCTGCCCAACGCGTTGACCGGTTTTTCCGCCCATGCCTATACTGTCGGATGTGAAGGCGGGTGGGCATGGGCGGTTCTCGCCGCCCTCCACTCGCGCCGTCTGCTCGGGTCTCCAGGTCGTCAGGCGGAGTGGCCGGTGAACATCCTCGACAAGTTCGAGCAGTCGTTCGAGCGCCTGATGGAGGGCTCGATCGGCCGGCTCTTCCGGAGCCCCATCCAACCAGCCGAGATTGGCCGCAAACTCGAGCGGGCGATGGTCTCGCACCAGGTGATCTCGGTCGATGGCACGCTGGTGCCGAACGACTTTCAGGTCACGATGCACCCGTTGGACATGGTCCAGTTCGCCGATTACATGACCTCGCTGACCAAGCAGATGGAGGCCTGGATCGCCGAGACGGCCCAGGCTCGTGGGTTCAGGATGGTCGACCGGGTCCGGGTCCAGATCGCCGGCGACCAGGCGGTACCCCGCCGGGCGATCCAGGTCACCGCCGCCATCGCCGACCGGCCCGCCGTCACACCCTCCGCCCAGGACGAAATCCAGCGGACCGAGGTGTTCCGGGTGATCCGCGAGACGAGCGGCATCACCCCCGTCCGGCTCCTCTTCATCGACGGGCCGCGACAGGGTGAGGAGGTCGTCCTGCGGAAAGCCGTTACGACGCTCGGCAGGGCCCTCGACAACGACATCATCTTCGAGACCGGCGATGTCTCCCGCCACCATGCCCGGCTCGAATTCGCCGACCAGGGCCTGCGAGTCATCGACCTTGACAGCACCAACGGCACCCGGGTCAATGGCAAGGTGGTCCGCTCTCACCCTGTTAAAGCCGGGGACGAGGTCACGTTCGGCACGTTGAAGGCGTCGGTCCTGCCGTACGGCGGCAAGGCGTAACGGTGGCGACGGCCACTCGATGTCGATGAATCTCCCCGCCGACTGGTTTCTGCTCCTGTTGCGCCTCTTGTTCGCTTTTCTCCTCCTGTTCTTCCTCTACCAACTTTTCCGGGTCCAGGTCCGCGAACTGGTGGCCCTAGCCGTCCCGGCTCCGGCCCAGGCTCCGGTGGAGCGGCGGCGCGACCGGCAGGCGACCCTGATCGTGACCGATGGTGCCCGGAGTGACCTCATCCCCGGGACCACCTTCGTCGTCATCGACCGGGCCACGGTCGGCCGCCGGGCCGACGCCGATGTCCACCTCGACGATGCGTCGACCTCGGCCGACCACGCCGAGCTGCGATATGCCAATCAGGACTGGTGGGTGGCTGACGCCGGCAGCACCAACGGTACACTCGTCAACGACCGGTCGATCACCGCCCCGACCCGCATCCGCGACGGCGATGTTGTACAGTTTGGGCGAATCCGGATGGAGTTCACCGTCGGCCGTTGATTCCCCGGGGACCAATCCCCGCCGTCTTCTGACGCGCGTTTTGTCCCGGCACGCGGAGAGCAAAGGACCAGCCCGTGGCCACGTCAGAACTCCAGGTGACCAGGCGTGCCAGCCTCGGCCGTCATCCCTCGCCGTCCATTCTCATCCCCCACGCCGCGGTGCGGATCATCACCAGGGCATGGTCTGACCCACGCATGGGCCGGCTCCTGACCCGGGCCGGGACGGGTCTGGCCGTCCTCCTCCTCGTCTCCGTCGTTGCCCTGGTCGCCTTCCGGATCACCTATGCCGGCCGTGTCTACCCCGCCGTCCACGTCGGCGGCGTGGCGATCGGCGGCGATTCCGAGGCGGATGCCCGGCTGGCCATCTCGAACCTCGCGGCTGAGATCGAACGCGGGTCGTTCCTCTTCAGCGACGGGGACCAGACGTTCTCTCCCACCTTGACGGAGCTCGGTGTCACGGTCGATGTAGAGCGGTCCGTTGCCCAGGCATTCGCCCTCGGTCGCCAGTCGAACGCCGCCGATCGATTGGGATGGACGCGGGACATCCTCCGCGCCAACCAGCAATCGCCCTTGTTCGTGACGTTCGACCGCGCCCGCCTCGACGTCTACCTGGACGGGGTCGATCGTGAACTCGGCCCGCCGCCGCGGAACGCGACCATCGCCGTTCGGGGCATCACCGTCTCGGTCGTCCCCGAGGTCGATGGGTGGCTCGTCGATCGCGACGCGACCGCGCTGGCGATCCGGCAGGCGATCACCGCCCTCTCTCCGGTCTCCATCCCGATGCCGACCACCGTCTTCCAGGCCACGGTCCGGTCGGGCGACCTCGCCGGCATCCAGGCCAGCCTGACCGAGGCCATGCGGCGCCCGGTGAAGGTCGCCTTCGAGGGGGAGGTCTGGGACATCGCGCCGGCCGAACTTGGCCAGTTCGTGGTCCTGCGCGAGGACCCGGCGAAGGCCGGCACCGGAGCGGTCTCCATCGACCTCGACCGGGACCGCCTCATTCCTTGGCTCGACGAGACCTTCCGGCCCCGCGTCGACCGGGACGCCGTCGATGCCCTGGTTGGCTGGAACCAGGGTCCGGTCGCGATCGAGCCCAGCGTCGACGGGGTCCGGCTCCGCCCGAGCAGTCTGGCCGACGAGGTCGTCGCGAGCTTCACCGGTGAACGCCGCACCGTCCAGGTCCCGGTCAACGTGGTGCCACCGGCCGCCGACAGCGATGACCTGTCGACCCTCGGATTGACCACTCTCCTCGCCCGTGGCACGTCCAACTACGGCGGCTCGACCTACGACCGGGCGACCAACATCGCCGTGGGCTCCTCACTCATGAACGGGACCCTCGTGCCCCCGGGCGGGATGTTCTCCTTCAATGGGGCGATCGGCGCCATCACCGAGGACAAGGGGTACGTCGAGGCCAAGGTGATCCAGGCCGAACGGATCGGGAAGGACATCGGCGGCGGCATCTGCCAGGTTTCGACCACCGTCTTCCGGGCCGCGCTGCTGGCGGGTCTCCCCATCGAGCAATGGTGGCCGCACACCTACCGGATCAGCTATTACGAGCGGGACGGCTGGGGACCCGGCTTCGACGCCTCGATCCTCCAGTTGGGCGACGACCCGTCCCAATGGGGTGACTTCACCTTCCGTAACCCGTCCGATGCGTGGCTCCTCGTCGAGTCGTGGGCGACCGGGTCGGAGGTCGTCGTCAACATCTATGGCCAGGACCTCGGCCTGGATACCCAGGTCGCCGAGACCGAAACGGGCAAGACGATCCCGATCGACCCGGATTTGGAGGTCGTCGATGAGGACCTCGACCCGGGCACGATCGAGCATACCGAACTGCCGGAGGAAGGCTTAGAAGTCTGGTTCGTCCGTGACGTCTACGACGCGAACGGGGTCTTGGTCGAATCGCGGAAGTTCTATACGCTCTTCCATTCGCGCGGCAACGTCTGGCAAGTGAGCCCCGACATGCGGGGCCAATCGCCGGCGGGTGGTGCGTGATGAGGTCTCCGATGGGATCCATGACACCCGGCCCCGCCCCGTCTCCGGCCCGGCTGCCGGGCAGCTTCTCCCTGGTCCTCCCCGCCCATAACGAGGAGGAGAACATCGAGATCGTCGTCGCGGACGCCTTGCGCACGCTGCCCGCGTTCGCCGGCACGTTCGAGGTCATCGTCGTCAACGACGGCAGCCGCGACCGCACGGGCGAGATCATCGACGGGCTGGCTCGCCAGGATCCTCGGGTCGTCCCCGTCCACCACCCGGTCAACCAGGGCTACGGCGGCGCGCTCCGGACCGGCTTCGGGACGGCGACCGGCGACCATGTCATGTTCATGGATGCCGACCGCCAGTTCGACATCGCCGACATCGCCCTGCTGACCCCATTCGTGCGCGATTTCGACGTGGTGGCCGGCGTTCGCCGCGAGCGCAACGACCCCCTGATCCGCCGGGTCAATGCCGAGGTCTTCAATGTCGTGGTTCGGGTCCTGTTCGGCATCCATCTCCGCGACATCGACTGTGCCTTCAAGATCTTCCGAGGTGACTTGCTCCGTTCGATCGAGCTGTCGGCCCCCGGCGCCCTGATCAACACCGAGATGCAGGCCAAGCTCCGTCGCCGCGGTGCCCGCGTCCAGCAGGTGGCGGTCAATCACTATCCCCGGGTGGCGGGTACGGCCACCGGTGGAAACCCGACGGTGATCCTGCGGGCGATGCGGGAGACGATCAACCTCTTCGTCGAGATGCACCGTGGCCGCCCGGGTGAGGGCGAACTCCGCCGCCGGCCGTTTCGAATCGTCTGGGACACCGCCTCGGCCGCTGGCGGTCTCGGGGTCAAGGTGGTCAACCACGTCGCCCGGCGCGGCGCAACGCGCCGCTGATGCCGGCCGCCTCTCGCTCCCGGGTTGGACCGGCGTTCCCTGGGCATTCCGACGGAGCTGGCGGGACACGTGGTCGCGGCAGGCGGTGTCGGGGCACCCGGCCCGGTCATTCCGACCCTCCTCTGTCCCGAGGACAGGGCGATCTCGCCAGCGTGACGTCACCCGACGGAGCGTTGTCAAAGTCGGGTTCAGCACGAGGGTGACCGGTGTCGAATGGTCGACCGACGAGCGACCTCGTGCGCCACATCGGTCACCGCTCGCTCAAACGACCGTCTGACCGGGAACGGGGGACATCCCACGTGGTCGGCGTTCCACTCCCGTCTGGGTCGGTTTGGGCCACCGATCTGGCGCCACGTCTCGGTATCCTCATCACCTCCGCGGGGTAGCTGACGTGGCGAACGAGATCGAGCTGGTCCTGGCGCTCCTGGCCACGATGACCGCGTTGGTCGGCCTGGCGGGCCGGGTGGGATTGCCCTCCCCCATCGTGCTCGCGATCGCCGGGCTCATCATCGGGGTCGTGCCGGGCCTCCCGAGGGTCGCCCTCGATCCCGACCTCGTGCTGCTGGTCTTCATCCCACCGATCCTCTTCGAGGCCGCCTACTAAACGTCGCTGCGGGACGCGCGAACCTACGCCGTCGCGATCGCGAATCTCTCGATCGGGTTGGTCCTGCGCACGACCGGTGTGGTGGCGGTGCTCACCCACGCCGTCATCCCCGGGCTGACGTGGCCGGTCGCGTTCGCCCTCGGCGCGATCGTCTCACCGCCCGACGCGGTCGCGGCGACCAGCATCATCGCTCGATTGCCGGTGCCGCGGCGGATCTCGGTGATCCTCGAAGGGGAGAGCCTGGTCAACGACGCGACCGCACTCACAGCCTACTGAGTCGCCGTCGCACTCGCCGTGAGCGGGGCTCCCTTCTCGCTGTTCGACGCGAGCCGCGATCTCCTCGTGGCGTCCGTCGGTGGCGTCATCGTCGGCTGGGGCGTCGCGACGGTCGCGAAGTGGCTGTACCGGGCGATCGACGACAGTCAGATTTCGATCACCATCTCGTTCCTGTCCACGTTCGTGGCGTATCTCCTCGCGGAGCGGATCCACGGGTCGGGGATCGTCGCCGTGGTCGTGTTCGGGTTGATCATCGGGCGATGGGACCACCACCTCCCCGTGCGCGTGCGGGTCGAGGGGGCCGCGATCTGGCGACAGGTCACCGCCCTCCTCAACGGTCTCGTCTTCGTCCTCATCGGCCTCCAGTTGCCGGGCATCCTGGACGGCATCAGAGGTCAGTCCATCACCGAGGTGTCCCTCTACGGAATGCTGGTGAGTTGCGCGGTGGTCGTCATCCGCATCCTGTGGAACGCGATCGTCCCCCGCGTCATGCGACCATTCACGCGAGGCACCTACCAGCCACTCTCGTGGCAGGAGACGACGGTCGTCGGCTGGGCTAGCATGCGGTGCGTGATCTTCCTGGCAACGGCGCTCGCCTTGCCGCTGCGGACCGACCACGGGACGCCATTGCGCCAGAGAGATCTGGTCATCTTCTTGGCGTTCACGGTCATCCTCTCGACGCTCCTCCTCCAGGGCCTTACCCTGCCGGCGCTGATCCGGTTCTTGGGCATCACCGAGGACGACGACGAAGGCCGCATCCGGAGCAAGGCACGGCTCGTCGCCGTGCGGGGAGCCCTGCGTCGCCTCGACGGTGTCGAGGTGGACGCGTCGCTGGACGATGAGGTCCAGGATATCCGGCGTCACTACGAGGTCCGGGAACGGTTCTACGAGAACGAGTTTTATGGACGGCCCGACGCCGACGTTCTCTATCGCAATCACGCGATCTCGTCCTTGAGAGCCGACCTCATCGACGCCGAATCGGCGGCACTGGTGCGGCTCCGGGACGACGAGTACATCAATGACCGGACCCTTCGCGAGATCCGACGCGACCTCGACCTCGAACGACTTCGCCTGGGTGACCGTTCGTCTCTCCCACCGGCGTGATCGGCCCAGCGTCGAGTCGAGAGAGTCCCGCGCGATGCTCGCGGTCGGAGGGGAGCGTTCCACTCGATTTTATTGGCGAAACCTCGATCCCCCGCGACGGCCGACACCCCGGGATCCTCGTGGGAAAGGCCACACGGCCCGACCAGTCATCGGGTCTCCGACAACGGTCGTGAGAGTACCCCGCTGACGCCTTGGGCAGCGCTGTCC
>JACCVE010000351.1 GCA_013698285.1 Chloroflexia bacterium
TGCGTACACTGGATTGGACTGTACCGTGGCGAACCGGCTACGTCGCGTGCCGGCTCGCAATCTGTAAGGGGACGCCGTGTGATCCGTCCATCCTCATCGCTCCTGGACGATCTCCAGACTATCCGAACCGAGCGTTCCGAGGTCGACAGCCGCCCGGGAGCCCCCGGGGACCAGGCGGCCGGTGGCTCCCTCGCCGGGGCCGAACGAGCGGGCGAAGCCCTCGACGCACTGTTCTCCGCGCCGAAGTCTGAGGCGCGCCCAGAGCCCGGGTCACCATGGCAGGTGACCGCGCCAGATGCCGAGGGGAACGACGACATCTCGTTCCCCATCGAGTCGATGGCCTTCACGATCCCCTTGCCCGGCGAGGACACGCTACCCGAGGCGGCCCGAGTCATCATCGAGACCTCCACCGACGACCTGACCCAGGGCCGGATGGAGGCCGCCCGGGACGCCTGCTACGCGGCGCTGGCGTATGCCAGCACGGATCATGGGATCTACCTCCGCCTGGCCGAGATCGCCGCTGCCCGTCGCTCGTTTCGCCAGGCCCGTGAGCACGCGTTCAACCTCGCCCGAATCGCCGAGATCGCCGGCGAGACCGACGTGGTCCGGCTGGCCTACCGCGTCCTGCTCCACGTCAGCGATGATGTCGTCTCCGTGTTGGGTCACGTGGTCGATCTCGACATGGTGACGGGGTTCACCGACGAGGGTGCCGACCGGGCCACGAAACTCATCCGGATCCTCGCCGAACGTGGCGACGTATCCGGTGCCCTGGAGTACGCCGACAAACTCTACGCCCTGGCGCCCGGCGACACCGCCGCCACACTCGAGAACACCATCCTCCTGGTCCAGAACGGCCAGACCGACGAGGCGATCGCGCGGTGGGAGGAGTCGGTCGACCTCGGCGCCGACGTCACGGTCGGGAAAGCGGCACTCGCAGCGATCGTCTCGCGAACGAGTGACGCTGACCACTGGGAGATGCTGGCCGATATCGCCGAAGCGATCCGGACCGGGGAAGCCCCAACTGGAACCTCCACCGCCTACCGGCGGATGGCCGCCACCTTACCGACGACGCCCTCGCTCACGGCCGGGGGCGCACTCCTGCTCGCGGCCGAGCGCGACGACGCGGCCCTGCCCATCCTCGCCACCGTCGCCGCGGACGCCACGGCACCGCCGTCGATCCGGTGCGTCGCCGCGGTCGCCACCACCGGCCTGCTCGGCCAGCAGCGCCAGGTGATCGAACGGACCCGGGCCCTCCAGGTCGCGTTGACGCTCCTCGACCAACACCCCGCTCCCGACGATTTCCCGTGGTCGGGCCTGCTCGGTTTCACCCCGACGGTCGCTGATTTGGCCGTGGACCTGTCCGATGCCCTGCGCGACCAGGGACAGCGCGTCAAGGCCCTCGACGTCCTCAAGGCGGCCCAGCAACGGTCCAAGGCTCACGACCGGCTCGTCTACGCCATGGCCGACGCCTACCTCCAGGCCAACCAGTTGGGGTCGGCGCTGGCCGCGCTCGACGGGTTGGCCGCCGCCCACAAGCAGGCCGGTCACCTGGATCAGATGGCGAACGTCCTCCGGCACATGTCGCAGTTGGCGCCGCACAACATCAAGGTCAAGACGCGGCTCATCGATACGTTCTTGCAGCGCGGGTTCGTCGCCGAGGCCCGCACCGAACTCCTCCATCGAGCTGACCTGGAGGAACGCGGTGGGATGATCGCCGAGGCGATGCGGAGCCTTGAACGCGCCGCTGGTCTCGGGTGGTCGTTGGGCCTCCACGATGAGACCTACGCGATCTATGGACGGGTCATCGCGATGAATCCCGAGGCGGCAGAACCCCGCCACACCCTGGTCGCCCTCCTGCTCCAAGGCGGCCGGGTCGCCGACGCGGCGTCCCAGCAACGGGCGATCGTCGACTTGTCGATGCGGACCAACAAGCGGCACGAGGCCATCGCGGCCCTCCACCAGGTAATCGGTCTGACCCCGGACGACACCAGTGCCTACTACCAGCTCGGGAATCTGCTCGGCAGCGTGGGAGAGTATGGCCAGGCCGAGCGGGTGTTCCGGCGCATCGTGGCCCTGGCCCCGGACGAGGTGATGGCCGCCGCCCGGGCGGAGGCGATGAGCGCGCTCCGCGAGCGAGCCGCCGAAGGGTGACCGATCCTCCCCGCCTCGCGAACCGGGGCGGGGAGGAACGATCGGACCGGGTGGTACACTGGGGCTGACCTCGTCCGTCTCCTCCTCCTGCCGGTGGTCCCATGCTCGATCTCGGTTGGCTGGTGTCCAGGCTCCTGGACCCCCGAGCCCTCCTCGACATCGCCGTCGTGACCTTGATCATCTACTGGTTGCTGTGGGTCGCACAGGGGACCAGGGCCACCCAACTGCTGCGCGGCATCGCGATCCTGATCGTCGGCGTCTTCTTGCTGGCGCGGTACCTCCAACTCTCGACCCTCAACTGGATGCTGGCGCAGACGTGGCCCGCCCTCATCGTCGCGGTGCCGATCGTCTTCCAGCCCGAGCTGCGCAGGATGCTGGAACAGATCGGCCACACCGCCGTCTGGCTCCGCACGCCCTTTCCCAGCAACACCGACGCGGACCTAATGGAGCGCACCGTCGACGAGGTGGTCCGCGCCGCCGCCCAACTCGCCCGCCAGCGCTTCGGGGCGCTGATGATCATCGAGCGAGAGACGGGGTTGCAGGACTTCGCCGACCGGGGTGTGCCCCTGGACGCCACGCTCTCTCGCCAGTTGTTGATCAATATCTTCTTCCCCAACTCCCCCCTCCATGACGCGGCGGTGATCATCCGCGGCGACCGCCTGGTGGCCGGGAGCGTCGTGCTGCCCCTGACGGACAATATCTCCGCCTCCGGCCAGCTCGGCACCCGGCACCGGGCCGCGATCGGCGTCACCGAGGAATCCGATGCCCTGGCGGTCGTCGTCTCCGAGGAGACGGGCCAGATCGCCGTCGCCCACAACGGACGCCTGATCCGAAATCTCGACCAGGATCGACTCCGCCGCGTCCTGCGCTCGCTGCTGCGCCTCGACCGCATCGACCACAGCCGCACTGGCCGCGACCGGCCCGGACACACCGCCGCGACCACGGCTGCCATCCCGCCCACCCCCATGTCACCCGTCGCCGGGAGCCCCGCTGTCGGGAGCCCCGCTGCCACGGGCCCCGTCACCTCATCGCCTACCGACGATGGGGCCCGCGGCCGGGTCGCGCCCGGGGGGGCGGTTCGCCCTGTCCCGGCCAGAGAGCCAGAACGCACGGGGGTGCCGCGTTGAAACCGACGAGCTACACCCTCCCCCGACCAACCATCAACCGGCCCAGCTCCAATGCGTTCGTGCGACTGGGCATTTCATTGGTGCTGGCGATCGTCCTCTGGGGCTGGGTCACCAACGTGCAGGATCCGGAGCGAGGCCGCGAATACCTCGGACTCCCCGTCACGGTCGATCCCCCGATCTCGGGCCTCGAGGTCGCCACCGACATCTCGGCGGTCTCCGTCGACCTGACCGCCCCGGATTCGATCCTGGACGGCATTGACCGTTCGGACCTGGAACCGAGACTCGACCTGTCCGGGATCGACGAGCCTGGCACCTACCCGGTCCAGATCGAACTCAACGTCCCAGAAGCCGTCCGCTCCGTTCAGATTTCCCCCCGAGAAGTCTCGATCGTGGTCCAGGAGACGACCCGTCGCACCCTACTCGTGGAGTTCCCCACCCCGGACTTAGGCGAGGGGACCCGGGAACTCGGGCAACTCCAACCGAACGCCAATGAAGTGTTGGTCTCAGGCCCGCGGACGCTGGTCGACGCCATCGACAAGGTGGTCGTCCCGATCGAGGTCGGCGACCGTACCACCTCGTTCACGGACAACTTCCAAACGGTCGCGCTCAATGGCGAGGGCGTCGCGGTGGAAGGGGTCACCCTCCAACCGGAAACGATCCGCGTGCAGGTACCGATCCTGACTCGTGGCCGTTCGGTACCGGTCCTGGTGACGGTCGAAGGGGAGCCCGCCATGGGCTTCGAGGAGGTGTCTCGCACCACGGACCCGCGTGTCGTCGTGATCGACGGTCCGGCCGGGGTACTCGAGGACGTTCGATTCGTCTCCACCAGACCGGTCGACATCAGCGGGCGAACCGGCAACGTGCAACAGCCGGTCGCGGTGACGGGCCTGCCCGAGGGGGTCCGCGTCCTCGATCCCGCCTCGGGCTCCGTGGACGCCATCGTCCAGCTGTCGCCGCGTGGCCAGCGCAGGGTGTTACAAGGTCAACCGATCCGAGTGATTGGCGCCACCGAGACGGCGGCGGTCACCGTGTCTCCATCGTCGGTCAACGTCGAGCTCCTGGCCGCTGAGCCCGCCCTGGGATCGCTCCTCGCCGAAGAGGTGACGGTCATCCTCGACGTGACCGGTCTCGGGGAGGGGTCGCACGAGGTCGAACCGTCCATTCTCCTCCCGCGGAACGTGGAGTGGATCAGCACCGATCCCGAGGCCGTTTCGGTGACCATCGGGCCGACCGCGGTCGCCACGCCCGATCCCACGGCGATCTCCTTGCCACCGCCTCCCGGACGATAACCGTTCGTGACGTGAAAGGGCCGCTCGTCGCGGGATGATCCCCGGTCCGAACGGCCCCAGGCGCCGTTATCGACATCCGTCTGGCGACGTGCGTCAGCTCGTGCTGGAGCCCGTCCTGCTGTTCTCGCGGTTCCCGAAATCCATCTCGTGGGTCAGCAGGATCGCCTCTGCCACCTCTTTCATCGACTTCCTGGCGTCCATGCTCGTCTTGCGGATGCGGTGGAACGCCTCCGACTCGCGTAGGCCATGGGTCTCCATCAGGACGCCCTTGGCACGCTCGACCAACTTGCGCGTCTCCAGGGCGTCCTTGAGGTCGCCGACCTCGCGCTCCAGGGCGCGGAACTCGTCGAATCGGGCCAGGGACAACTCGATCACCGGCATCAACTCGGTCTCGCGGAACGGCTTGACGACGTATCCGACGACGCCCGCTTCCTTGGCCCGGTCCACGAGACTCTGGTCGGAGTAGGCGGTGACCAGGACGACGGGGGCGATCCGCTCCCGGGTCAAAATCTCGGCAGCGGCGATCCCGTCCACACCGGGCATCTTGATGTCCATCACCAAGAGGTCGGGCTGGAGCTTCCGCGCCAGTTCCAGCGCCGTGTTGCCGTCACCGGCTTCGGCGATCACCTCGTAGCCGAGCTGCGTCAGCATCTCCCGCAGGTCGAGGCGGATCAGCGACTCATCGTCAGCGATGATGATCCGGGGCGACCGGTTCGCCGCCGCAGTAGTCATGGGTCAAGATGTCCATCACTGATCCCGACAGGGGTCGGGGCCAGCTTCGCCAGGACCGTTCGACCCAGCGAAAGCTTCATGCGTTGGTGGGGGAAGTCATGATCTGGTCGGGGCGAGAGGATTCGAACCTCCGACCACCGGTACCCCATACCGGTGCGCTACCGGACTGCGCCACGCCCCGATGTGACCGAGTATAGCATGCCAACCGGGCCGGATTCGCGCTGCGTGACCGCCGCCGCGCCCCCGGGGGGACGCTGGCGGCGACCGTCGCGACGCGTTGCCAGGCGGACGTTCGAGACCGTCCGGCGGTCCCTACTTGACCTCGGCCTTGGCCCCGACATCTTCCAGCTTGGCCTTGGCGGCCTGAGCCTCTTCCTTGGTGATGCCCTGCCGGACCGGCTTCGGGGCACCGTCGACGAGGTCCTTCGCTTCCTTCAAGCCGAGGCTGGTCAGCTCGCGGACCGCCTTGATGACCTGGATCTTGTTGGCACCGATCTCGGTCAGCACCACGTCGAACTCGGTCTGCTCCTCTTCCTCGACCACCGCCGCGCCGGCCCCGCCACCACCGCCGCCTGCCATGGCCACCGGCGCTGCCGCCGAGACGCCCCAACGCTCCTCCAACGACTTCACGAGGGTGTTGAGCTCCAACACCGTCATACCTTCGAGCTGGGTGATCAACTGCTCCTGGTCGGCCATCTGGTTGCTCCTCCTCACGCGTTTCGCGCGTCGTCACCGGACTCATGCCCGGTGTCCATACCATCTCGTCTCGACCGATCGCCCGTCGGGGCGACGGCTCGGATGAATCAGTCGGCCGCCTCGGGCTCTGGCTCTTCGGCCGGGACCCCACCCTGCTGGTCGATGCGGGCCTGTAACAGGTACGCGAGCGACCGGCCCGGCCCGGACAGCACCCCGACCGTGCGGGTCATCGGAGATGCCAGCAGGTTCACGAGCTTGCCGACCAACTCGTCACGGCTGGGCAGCGTCGCGATCTCTTCGATGTCCCGGGTCGAGACCACGCGCTGGTTCAGCACACCGGCCCGGATCGTCAAGATGCGGGACGTTCGGGCGAAGTCGCTGACGGCCTTCGACACGCTGACGATGTCGTCATAGGCCAGGACCAATGCGGTCGGGCCGCTGAGGATCTCGGTCATGCCATCGATGCCGACGCGCTCGGCGGCGATCGAGGTCAACGTGTTCTTGGCGACCCTCAGCTCGGCATTCAGCGGCCGCAGCGTACTGCGGAACCCCTGGAGGTCGGAGACCGAGAGGCCGCGGTAGTCGGTGACGATCGCCAACTGGGAGCGTTCGAGTCCATCGGCGAGCTCATCGATCGCCAGTGCCTTCTTCGGTGTTGGCATCCAGGTTCACCTCCTTTCCCTATACGGGGTGCCGCGCCGGCACCCTGGTGGACAACACGAACAAGGCCCCGGGCCGATGAGGGCCCAGGGCGCACGACGAACACCGGAGTACGGCCTCGCCACGTCCATGGACCTGCGCCGGATATTGAGCGCTCGCGCGCACCGGCGGTCTTCGGTCAGAGGAAGATGTTCGATTGTGGGGACAACCGACCGGCGCTAGCCGGCCGAGGCCGAAGCGGCCGCCGAGGTGGTCGCCACGTCGAGCCCGATACCCGGACTCATGGTCGTCGCGATCGTGAGTGTACGGCAGTAGACGCCCTTGATGCTAGTCGGCTTCGCCCGGTTGATGGCGTCGACTACCGCGTACAGGTTGTCGCGAATCTGCTCGTCGGTGAAGCTCTTGCGGCCGAGCGCGGCATGGACGATGCCGGTCCGGTCGTTCCGAAACTCGATCCGGCCGCCCTTCAGCTCCCGGATCACCGCGGGCAGGTCCTCCGGCGCACGGACGACCGTGCCCGAGCGGGGGTTCGGCATCAGACCTCGCCGGCCGAGGATCCGGCCCAACCCGCCGACCTTGCCCATCTGGTCCGCCATCGCGATGGCGGCGTCGAACTCGAGCCAGTCGTCGTTCTGGATCTTCTGAACATACTCGTCGGTCCCGGCGTAGTCCGCGCCGGCGTCGAGGGCCATCCGCTCCGCCTCACCGGCGGCGAAGACGAGGACTCGCACGACCTTACCGGTGCCATGTGGCAGGGCCACGTTGGTACGGACGAGCTGGTCGGCCTGGCGCGGGTCGATCCCGAGCCGGGCATGGACCTCGATGGTCTCGTCGAAATTGGCGTACGTCACCTCGCGCATCAGGGCGATCGCCGCCTCGGCCTCGTAGAGCCGCTCGGGCTCGATCTTCTTGGCGGCCTCGATGTACTTCTTGCCGTGTCCGGCCATCTCATCGCTCCCCGGTGGTCCAAACGGGTCTCCCCTCCCACCCTATCGATCATCGTCACCGGCCACGTTAGCCGGCGATCTCGATTCCCATGCTGCGGGCCGTGCCCTCGATCTGCTTGACGGCGCCGGCGACATCGACCGCGTTGAGGTCCTTCAACTTCAACTCGGCGATCTCGCGGATCTGGTCCGGGCTGACCTTGCCGACCTTCTCGGTCCGCGAGTTGCCGGCGCCCTTGTCGATCCCCGCCGCCCGCCGTAGCAGGTCGGCCGCCGGCGGCGTCTTGGTGACGAAGCTGAAGGAGCGATCCTCGTAGACCGTGATCACGACCGGCACGATCTGGCCGGCCATATTTTGGGTCCGCTCGTTGTATTCCTTGCAGAAGTTCATGATCGCCACACCGTGCTGGCCCAAGGCCGGACCGATGGGGGGAGCGGGGGTCGCCTTGCCCGCCGCGATCTGGAGTTTCACATACGCCCGAACACGCTTCGCCACGTCGGTCCTCCGGGGCGAGTCATGCGCTCGCCATCATCGTCGGGTCACCAGACCACGACATCCCTTCACCCGGACCATGCCCGGGTGGTCGCCTTAAGATTCTCGCTCCACTTGGAGGAAGTCCAGCTCGACCGGCGTCTCCCGGCCGAAGAACGAGACGAGTACCTTGATCTTGCCTCGCTCGTGGTTGACCTCGTCGATCTCGCCCCGGAAATCCGCGAACGGGCCGTCCGTGATCTGGACGGTATCGCCGACCTGGAAACTGACCTTGACCTTCGGCGCCTCGGCCGTCATCCCCTTGAGGATGTTCTGGACCTCGGCCTCGGCCAGGGGGACCGGCTTGTTGTTGACGTTGACGAACCCCGTCACCCCCGGGGTGTTCCGGAGGGTGTACCAGGTATCGTCGTCGAGGTCCATCCGCACCAGCACGTAGCCTGGGAAGACCTTGCGCTGCACCGTGTATCGCTGGCTATTGCGGATCTCGACCTCGTCCTGGGTCGGCACCACGATCTCGTGGACCCGGTCCCCCAGGTCGAGGGCGTCGATCCGGCTCTCGATCGTCTTCTTGACCTTGTTCTCGTACCCCGAATAGGTGTGGAGGACGAACCACTGGCCCTCGCCCGAGACGACGCTGACGCCGCTCTCGGCGGCTCGCTTGGCGGCCAAGCGATCCTTCAGGCTGGTGCGTTCCATGGTCAATCCTCTTTCTCTGGCCCGATCACCTGATCAACGCCCCATAATGGTCTCTCCACCCCGGGCGGATCGGCCAGTCCTCGATCAGAGCGCCTCGAAGAGCTCGAACAAGACGAAGTCGATGCCGCCGAGCAAGATGCCCAGCGCCGCCGAGATCGCGATGACCACGATCGTCAGGGCCCGGGTCGTCTCTTGGTCAGGCCAGTTGACCCGTCGCACTTCCGCCCTGGTGTCCGCCACCAGGCGCCGGAGCCCCTCCGTCCGGGCACGCCAGGCCGTCGCGGCCGAGGGGGCCGAGGGGGCAGGACGGTCCTTTGCGGCGGCCCGGCCAGTCGGGCCAGCGGGCCCGGGGCCACCGCCTCCGTCACCGGGGCGGGCTTGCGCCCTGGGGACGACCTTCACGGCCGGACTCGCTGCCGGAAGCGTCCCCGCCGTGGCACCGGTCGCGACGCCGTTCACCGGGGGATTGACGACGGCCTGACGCGCCGCGGCCTTCGTGGCTTGCCTGGAGGCACCGGACCGGGAGTTCGCCTTGCCCTGGCGCTTGGACGATTGCGCTTTGCGTTGCGTGGCCATCTCGTGCTTCCTTCCCACCTGGGCCTCTATCGAGGTCGTGGTCACGCTGGGTCACCACTCGCCCCGGCGACCGCCACTCACGCGACGAGGGGCGGCTCACCTCGCGGTCGCCGCCCCAGTCGCCGTCACCAACGCGTTGTACCCAGCCGGGCGGCAGGGCCGACAGGACTCGAACCTGCAACCTGCGGTTTTGGAGACCGCTGCTCTACCAATTGAGCTACGACCCTATGGGCCGGGCGGTTCTGCCCGGCCCGGGGACTACCGCGTTTCCCGGTGCAACTGGTGCGACCGGCACCGGGAGCAGAACTTTTTCAGCTCCAGCCGTCCCGGGTCGTTCCGGCGGTTCTTCTCGGTCGTGTAATTCCGCTCGCGGCACACGGTGCACTCGAGCGTGATCACCTGCCGATCGGCTTTGCCCTTCTTGGCCATTGTACTACATCCCTTCTGGGCGACGGCTCCGTGAACCGCCTCGACCGGCTGGTTCTCACGACGATAGTATGCCCGATGACGCCTACTTGGTGATGGAGGTGACGACGCCGGCGCCGACGGTCCGGCCGCCCTCCCGGATCGCGAACCGCAGCCCCTCCTCGATCGCCACCGGCGTCCC
This sequence comes from Chloroflexia bacterium, assembly GCA_013698285.1. GTDB lineage: Bacteria > Chloroflexota > Chloroflexia > Thermomicrobiales > UBA6265 > JACCVE01. The sequence goes on from JACCVE010000351.1 coordinate 9,972, forward strand.
CAGCGTCACCCCCATCTCCACGTTGTCCC
>JACCVE010000355.1 GCA_013698285.1 Chloroflexia bacterium
GTGTCAAACGTGCTCACGCCGTCGGTTGAGCCCGCCATCCGACGGCTCACGTCGGCCAGCCGGTCGAGCGCGGCGCGGAGGCAGGCCTCCTGGAGTGCTGGCTCGGCGAACATCTCCATCCCGCCGGGGAATGGCTCCGGTCGTGCCAGCCACGAGTGGAAGCGCCTGGCGCGCATGGCCGTTGACGCCTCCGAGAGGTAGGCGGTGACCCAATCCTCTGGCGTTGTGGGGTCCGAGGTCGCCAGTGGGTCCGACGGGGTCCGGGGCTGGAATCCGTTGCGGGCGAGATCGACCAGCCGACCGAACACTCCACGACGTGCCGCCATCGCGCCCCCTTACCCGCCGATCAGGGGAACGAGCCGGAGGAAGGATACCGCCGTGTCGTGACGGATCTCGATCTCGGTGTCGAGGTCGGTGATCTGGCGGTCATCAACGAGGATCAGGAAGCCGGTCTTCTCGAAAGCGGCCACGGCAGATTCGTATTGCTCCGTCCAGTTGATAAGCCGATGGGAGTGCAACAGGAAACCCTCTCGGGTCCGCTCGGCGTCGTGCGGTCGCACCAGCCCCCTGAACACGCCGCCTTGGCGGGCGTTGTATTCCGTCACCTCCTGATAGACCCGGCTCCTGATCAGTTCACGCGCGGTGACGCGCTCGGTCAGAAACTCCAGCGTCAACTCCCCGGTGATCTCCCCGAGAGTCTCGTCGCGGACGGTCACGGAGGTAACCACGGCGCTTCCTTTCAACTCCTGGCGAGAGTCTACCAACGGCCCCCGAGACGTACATTTGTTCTACCAAATGGGTGCCAGGTGGTCAACACCACGCAGGTCCCGATCGAACCGGTAGGATTGGGCCGATGGCCGTTCAGCGTCTGGGGGCATGGCACCGAACCGGGTCGCGACAGGTGGATGAGGACATCGGGTGTTTGGACGCGTGCTCGGGGCAGTGACGTGAGCCCGGATGATCCCTGCGCGAGGCGGGAGGGTATGAACCCACGTCGGACCAGATCGGACAAAATCTGATGGCCAACGTGAAACCGCCGAGTTGCGGACACCGTTTGAGTGTTCCCTCGATGGGGCGACTGAACGTCGCCTGCTGCTCTCGTCCCGCTTGGCGGTAGCTGGGACAACGTCCAATCTACGATCGATGATCGCGCACGGCAACCAGCCGACGGTCAACGGTATCGACGATCTCGGCACGATCTCCATGTGATCGTCACATCTTCGACCGGAGTCCGTCTGAAACGACTGGCCCCGGTTTGCATGGCATCGCGCGTGCCGTGTACTTGGTCGAATCGGCCGGTGGTGAACGCGTGGGAGTGGTGGTTTGGACATCCGGCAGACGCGGGTGTATCGCGGCCCGAACGTGTGGGCACGGGTGCCGGTCATCGACCTGTTGCTTGACCTCGGCGAGTTCGAACATCGACCGAGCAACGTCATTCCCAGGTTCAATGAGCGCCTGATTGCCGTGCTGCCGACGCTCGAATCCCATGGGTGCTCGTCCGGGCAGCTTGGAGGATTCATTCGCCGCCTGGAACGGGGGACGTGGCTGGGTCACGTGGTGGAACACGTCGCGCTGGAGCTCCAGATCTTGGCCGGCAGCGCTGTGGCGAGGGGGAAGACGCGGGTCTCCGGCGAGCCGGGGGTCTACCACGTCGTCTTCCAGTACCGGCATGAGGAGGTCGGCCTGGCCGCCGGGCGCGTCGCTGTCCGGTTGGTCGATCACCTGGCCGAATCCGCCCCGCCCGATCCGGACCTCATCGCGTCGCTGCTGGGGGACGTTCCCAAGGTCGCCGAGACGTATGGGTTCGGGCCATCGACCGGGGCGATCGTGGCCGAGGCCGAGCGGCGAGGGATCCCGGTGTCCCGACCGGACCCGAAGAACTCGTTCGTGATCCTTGGTCAGGGCGCTCGCCAGCGCCGGATCTGGGCGACCGTGACGGGGGGCACGAACCTGGTCGCCGCCTACGTCGCCGCCGATAAGGCCTTGACGAACCGGTTGCTGCGCGACGCGGGCGTCCCGACGCCGGGTGAGGGCGTGGTCGATGACGCCGATGCCGCGGTGGGCGTCGCCGCCGGGCTGGGGTTTCCCGTCGTCGTCAAGCCGCTCGACGGCAACCACGGCCGGGGCGTCTCACTCGGCGTGACGGGCGAGGCCGGGGTTCGCGACGCGTTCGCGATCGCCTCCGCCGCGAGCAAGGGCGGCCAGGTGCTCGTCCAGCGTCAGGTGACCGGGCGAGACTACCGCGTCCTGGTCATCGGCGGGGATGTGGTCGCGGTCGCGGAACGGGTGCCCGCGCATGTGGTCGGCGACGGTGAGCGATCGGTCCGAGACCTTGTCGATCTGGCGAATGCCGATCCCCGCCGGGGAGACGGTCACGCCCGGCCCCTGACCCGCATCCGGACGGATGACGGGGCGAGCGACTACCTCACTGTCCAGGGCCTCTCGTGGGACGACATCCCGTCCCTAGGGCGGCGGGTGAAACTGGCGAGGACGGCCAACTTGAGTACCGGTGGCTCGGCGATCGACCGCACCGACCAGATCCATCCCGCCAATGCGGCCCTGGCCCGGGACGCCGCCCTCGTCGCCGATTTGGACGTGGCCGGCGTCGACATCGTCACCCCGGATATCGCCCGGCCCATGACGGTGGACGGCGGGGCCGTGGTCGAGGTCAATGCCGCCCCCGGGTTCCGGATGCATACCCATCCCTCGGAGGGTGAGCCCCGGCAGGTCGAGCGGGCCGTAGTCGATGCGCTCTTTCCCGCTGGCACCCCTGCCCGCGTCCCGGTCGTGGCGGTCACGGGCACGAACGGCAAGACCACCACGACGCGGATGGTCACCCACCTCCTGCGTGCCGCTGGCCTCCGGGTCGGCCTGACCACCACCGACGGCACGTACCTCGATGATCGCTTGCTGATGGCCGGGGACAATGCCGGACCGGCCAGCGCCCGGGCGATCCTGCGCCACCCGGGGGTGGAGGCCGCCGCGCTGGAGGTTGCCCGGGGGGGCATCTTGCGGGAAGGTCTCGGATTCGACCGCTGCGACGTGGCGATCGTGACCAACATCTCCGCCGATCACCTCGGCCTCGGTGGCGTCGAGACGCTGGAGGATCTGGCCCGCGTCAAGGAGGTCGTCCCCGCGGCGACCCTCCGGAACGGGGCGAGCGTCTTGAACGTCGACGACCCGCTCGTCGCCGGGATGGTCAGATACGCCCGCGGCGAGATCATCTTCTTCGGCGGGGATACCGAGAACCCGGTCCTGCGCGATCATCTCCTGGCCGGTGGCCGGGCCGCGCTGCTGGTCAGCACACCGGCCGGTGAGATGCTCAGGCTGGTGAGCGGGGGACGGGACGACGACCTACTGCCCTCCGCGAACATTCCCGCGACGTTCGGGGGGCTGCTCAGGGTCAACGCCTTGAACGCTCTCGCGGCCGCGGCGGCCGCGTGGGCGCTGGGCAACTCGATCGAAACGATCCGGGAGGGTTTGGCGGGCTTCGAGGCGACGTTCGCCACCACTCCTGGCCGCTTCAACCTGCTGGAGGTGGATGGTCGGCACGTCCTGATCGACTACGCCCATAACGTGGCTGCGCTGGAAGCCGTCGGCGAGTTCGTCCGCCGCTTCCCGGCACCCCGCGCCGTCGCCATGCTGGCGATCCCCGGCGACCGGTCGAACGAGGACACGACGGCGCTCGGCCTGCTGGCCGGCTCCATCTTCGACGGGGTGGTGATCCGGGAGGCCGCCAACACCCGCGGCCGGCCCCGTGGGGAGTCCGCCGGGCTGTTGCGAGAAGCCGTGGGGATGGCCGGACTCCCCCCTCACGAGGTGCGGGTCGTCCTCGACGAGGTTGAGGCGGCGCACGCGACCGTGGACCTGGCCGCGCCGGGCGATCTGGCCGTCATCTTCGTCACCCGCCCGGGCGTGATCTGGGAGGAGTTGAGGGCTCGGGCGGCGCGTGGTGGCTGAATGGCCGAAGCCATTTCCCGTCCTCGTCGCGGGGAGTGCCGTAATGCCGATTATTCGGTGCCGTGGCCAAGCGAGAGGGCCAGGCCCAGCGGCGGGTCATCATCACGCTGGGTGCAGGACCCAGCGGGCCAATCCATCCCTGTCGAACTCCGGACAATGCGTCGGTGAACATCCGCGCTGTCTCGTCCCCGCGTGGCGCTGGGGCCGGCGCCAATGCTGGTTCCGACATTGGCTCAACACCGTCGCCGGGGGAGTCGCCACAGCCCACCTCCACGCTCACGCACGACGGGGCCCGTGTCGCATGCCGGTGACGCGGTCGGCATCAGGGCGCCGATCGGCGTGTTGGGTCGCGATGGCTCTGGTCCGCGACGGTCGCGTTCCCGCGAGACGGACGTCTAATGAGCATCGAGGATCACCGTGAACCGGTCAGTGGCCCGTTCCCGCCAGCAATGAACGCTCGAGGGCGGGCAGGTCATCGAAGACGAGGTCCGGGACGATGCCCTCGGTGATGATGTCGGCGCGGGACGATACACCGGTGAGGACTAGGGCGGTCAGCATTCCGGCTCGCTGGCCGGCGACGATGTCGGTGTCGAGTCGGTCGCCGACCATCACCGTCTCGGACGGCATCGCTCCCATCAACTCGGCGGCCTGGAGCAGGGTGCGCGGCTCCGGCTTGCCGATCACGACCGGGTGCTGGCCGGTCGCGGTGATGATCCCTGCCAGGACGCTGCCCGCGCCAGGTTGTAGGCCGCCCGAGGTGGGCAGCGTCGCGTCGGCGTTCGTCGCCACGAACCGGGACCCGGCCCGGATCGCGGTCATCGCGAGGTGCAGTTTGGCATAGGTGAAGTCCAGGTCGAGGCCGACCACGACGGCCGCCGGGGTCTCCTCGGCCGGGTCTACCGGACGGAGGGTGGTGGCCCGGAAGATTTGCTCCCCGAGCGCGGGCATGCCGACCAGGTAGATGCCGCTCCCTTCCGGCAGCGTCTCGTTCAGATAATCGGCCATGGCGGTGCCGCTGGTGAGGATCTTTTCCGGCGGTACGGCGACGCCCATCCCGGCCAGTTTCGCGGTGTAGCTCTCAGGGGTCGCCATCGAGTTGTTCGTCGCCAACATGGCGGCCTTGCCGGTCCTAGCCAGGATGTCCAACAGAGACCCGAAGCCGGGGAGGGGATCGTTGCCCCGGTAGAGGACACCGTCCATGTCGAAGATGAAGGCCCGCGACGCGTGGAAGCGGGCCAGTGCCGCCTCGCTGGTCGCCTGAATTGCCGGTTCACCCATCTCGTGTGACTCCCTCTGCGTTCGCGGCGGCGCGGATGGCGCCCGGGTGATCGTAGCCGGGTTAGACGAATGGGTCCACGGCCGTCGTCGGATGCGGTAGCCGAATCACCGAGACCCGGGGCGATGGACCGCGCCGTATACTGGCGCGCGCCCATCGTCGGACCCTTGGCCCACGGTGTTCGTCCGGCCCGGTCCTGCGTCGGATCGCCGGACCCCTCGTGGCGGCACAGGAAGCACGGAGGACGACCGGTGGCAACTCAGACCGACGCGGACACCCAGATGATCCCCGACGACCTCGCGGCTCGGGTCCTGGCCTCGATCGATCCCAACGAGACGATCGCGTTCCTCCAAGAGCTGGTGCGAATCCCCTCGATCAACCCGCCCGGAGACGTCCGGGAAGCGATCGCCGTCTGCCAGCGTGTCCTGGCGGAGGCGGGATTCATCTGCGAGACGGTCGAGCGGGATCCACTGATGCCCAATCTGATCGCCTCCTTCGGCGACGGCGATGGGCCGGTGCTCTGCTTCAACGCCCATGTGGATGTCGTCCCGACCGGCGAGATCTCGGCCTGGACCCATCCGCCGTTCGCGGCGGACCTGGCCGATGGCCGCGTCTATGGCCGCGGTGCCGGGGACGACAAGGCCAGCGTCACCGCCCAGGTGATGGCGGGTGTCGCCCTCGCCCGGGCCGGGATCGTCCCCCGGGGCCGGCTGATCATCAATGAGGTGGCCGACGAGGAGGTCGGTGGGGTCCAGGGAGCTGCCTTCATCGTCGCCGATGGCCTGATCCGGGCGGACATGGTGATCGTCGGGGAGCAGACCGAGAATCGCGTCTGCGTCGGCGAGAAGGGGTCGGCGGCGCAGGTCGTGACCGTCTATGGTCGGGCTGCCCACGGCGCCCTGCCCTGGGAGGGTGCCAACGCGATCGAGGGCGCCGCCCGGATCATCACCGCACTCCAGGACCGGTTGTGGCCACGCCTGGCGGAGCGGACGCACGAGTACTTTCACCCCTCGTCGGCCTCGATCAACATGATCGACGGGGGCGTGAAATCCAACGTGGTCGCCGACCGCTGCTCGTTCCTGATCGACCGGCGGCTGGTGCCCGGTGAGGACCCGGCCGCGGCCGGGTCCGAGATCGCGGCGATCGCCGAGGAGGCGATCGCCGGCATCCCCGGATTGACCGTGACGGTCGAGAACCCGCACGAGGTCCGGGCGGCGACGATGGCCGACCCGGGATCAACGTTGGTCAAGAGTATGCTGGCGGCCAACGCCCGTCTCGGGCTCGACGAACACTTGACCGGCTTCAGTATGGCCTCCGACGGCCGCTTCTTCGCGGCGGCCGGGATGCCGACGATCATCTATGGACCGGGAGACCCGAAACTGGCCCACGTCCCCGACGAGTGGGTCGGCGTGGACGAGGTGCTCGACGCCACGCGGGCCTACGCCCTCGCGGCGGTAGCGATCCTCGGCGGGTCGTAGGCTGGGCAGTCCGCGGCGACGGTGACGGAGGCCGGCCCGCGCCGCGCATCAGTCGGTCGCGACGGCGATCTCTGCCAGGCTACCGGTGACGGCGAAGACGACGCGCTCGCAGATGTTGGTGGTCCGGTCAGCGATCCGCTCGACGTTGTGGGCTGCCCAGAGCAGGCGAGTGGCGCGGTTGATCGTCGAGGTGTCGGCCATCATGTAGGTGAGCAACTCACGAAAGATCTGGTCGTAGAGGATGTCGACCTCGTCGTCTTTCTTGACGACCTCCCGGGCCCGGGCCTCATCGCCCTCGATGAAGGCTGAGATGCCATCGGCCAGCATCTGGCGGGCCAGATCAGCCATGCGGGGGATGTCGACGAGCGGCTTCAGGAGCGGCTCGTTCGATGTCTCGATCACGATCTTGGCGATGCCGGCGGCGTGGTCCGCCATCCGTTCTAGATCGGTGACGATGCTGATCACCGCCGCGATCACGCGGAGGTCGCTCGCCATCGGCGCCTGGGTGGCGATGACCAGCAGGGCTCGCTCTTCGGTTCGCCACCGGTGACTGTTGATGAGATGGTCAGCGGCGATGACTTCATGGGCCAGGTTGACATCCTGCTGGCGCAGGGCCTGGACCGAACGGGAGATGGCCTTGTCGACCATGCTGGCCATCGCCACGACATCGTCGCGCAGCTCCCGGAGTTGGCTGATGTAGACGAAGCGTGTCATGGTCGTACCTCCTGGTGATCGGGTCCCGGTCCCCGTGATCCGCCACGGTCTGGAGATCCTCCCGAGTCCCGCCGCGTTGGCCCACCGTGGTGCCGGGAGACGGTCATCCGAACCGGCCGGTGATGTAGTCCTCGGTCCGCTTGTCACGCGGGTTGGTGAAGAGTTCCCGTGTCGGGCTCGCCTCGATGAGGATCCCTCGTCGCGCCTCACTGAGGGAGAAGAACACCGTCTGGTCGGAGACCCGGGCCGCCTGCTGCATGTTGTGTGTCACGATCACGATGGTGTATTCCCGCGCCAGTTCCCGCATCAGGTCCTCGATCTTGAGTGTCGAGATCGGGTCGAGGGCACTGGCCGGCTCGTCCATCAGGATGATGTCGGGGTTGATCGCCAGCGTCCGGGCGATGCAGAGGCGCTGTTGCTGGCCACCGGAGAGGGCCAGGCCACTCTCCTTCAGCTTGTCCTTGACCTCGTCCCACAGCGCGGCCTGGCGCAGCGTCTTCTCGACCAGTTCGTGGATATTGCCCTTGAACCCATTGATCTTGGCGCCCCAGGCGACGTTGTCGAAGATGCTCTTCGGGAACGGGTTGGGCTTCTGGAACACCATCCCGATCCGGCGCCGGACCTCGACCGGGTCGACCCGGGGTGAGTAGATGTCCACGCCGTGGTACTCGATGGTCCCCTCGACCCGCGCCCCGGCGACGAGGTCGTTCATCCGGTTCACGCAACGCAGAACCGTGCTTTTGCCACACCCCGACGGTCCGATCAAGGCGGTGATCCGGTGCTCCGGGACCTCGAAGGAGACATCGTGGACGGCTTGGAAGGCGCCGTAGAACACGTCCAGGTTCCGGATCGAGACGAGGGAGTCCGTGGAGGGGCGCTCGGCATCGTCCTCGGGCCGGGGCTTGGACAGGTCGAGGGCCGGGATCTGGGTCGTCGCGGTCATCGTCTACCACCTCATCCGCTTGCTGAACCGGTACCGGAGAAAGATCGCGACGGAGTTCATCGAGAGCAACACGATCATCAGCACGATGATCCCGGCCGCGGCGATCTCGCGGAACTCGTCCTGGGGGCGGCCAGTCCAGTTGAAGATCTGGATCGGCAGGACCGTGTAGCCGTCGAAGATCCCGCCCGGGTTAAAGTTGGCGTACCCCGTCGCCCCGGCCACCAGGAGTGGGGCGGTCTCACCGACCGCGCGGGAGAGGGCCAGGATCGTGCCGGTCAAGATGCCCGGCATCGCGGCCGGAAGGACATGGTGTCGGACGACCTGCCACGGGGTCGCGCCGAGGGCGAAGGCCCCCTGACGCAGCGACAACGGTACTGCCCGGATGGCCTCCTGGCTGGAGATGATGATGATCGGCAGGATCAGGAGGGCCATGGTCAGGGCGCCGGTGATGATCGTCCGGCCGAGGGCCAGGATCTCCGCGAAGATGCCGAGGCCCAGCAGGCCGTAAACGACGGACGGCACCCCGGCCAGGTTCGAGATGTTGGTCTGCAGGATCCGGGTCCACCAGGTCCGGGGCGCGTATTCCTCGAGGTAGATCGCGGCCCCGATGCCGACCGGGATCGCGATCAGGGCGGTGAAGGCGATGATCCACAGCGAGCCGAGGAGTGCCGTCTGGAGACCGGCCCGCTCGGCGCGGGAGGACGCCATATTGGTGACGAATGCCCAATCGAGCCCGGAGGCACCCCGCGTCCAGATCGAGATCAGCAGGACCACCAGTGCCGCCACCGCGCTGACCGTCGCCGCGATGTACAGGCCACGGACGACCTCGCCCCGCACCTTCCGTCGCCGAACGTTGGGACTACTCTGGAGGTGTCCCCGGATCACGCCGCCCGGGGTCGAGAGGATACTCACTGGTACACCTCGCGGAAGCGACCGACCAGCCACTGGCTGACGATGTTCAGGAGCAGCGTCATCAGGAACAGGGTCAGGCCGACCGCGAAGAGGGACTGGTACTGGGTCGTTCCACGGACGACGTCTCCCGTGAAGACCTGGACGATGTAGCTAGTCATCGCCTGGACCTCGTCGAGCACATCCAGTCCCCACTGGGGCCGGTTGCCCGCGGCGACGACGATGATCATCGTCTCCCCGACCGCCCGGCTGATGGCGAGGATGAATGAGGCGACGATGCCGGAGAGGGCCGCCGGGACGATGATCCGGCCCGAGACCTCCATCTTGGTGGCACCGAGGGCGTAGGCTCCCTCTCTGAGACTGCCGGGCACGGCCCGCATCGCGTCCTCGGAGAGTGACGCGACCATCGGCAGGATCATCACCCCGACGGCGATGCCCGCCGCCATCGCGTTGAAGATATTGGTGTCGGGGTGAATCGCCCGAAGAATATTTGGCGTCAGGAAGGTCAGGGCGAAGTAGCCATAGACGATGGTCGGGATGCCAGCCAGCAATTCGAGTACAGGCTTCAGGATCGCGCGGGTGGAATCGCGAGCGTATTCACTCAGGTAGATGGCGCACATGAGACCCAACGGCAGGGCGACCACCATCGCGATCGCCGTGATCATGAGTGTCCCGAGGACCAGCGGCAAGACGCCCCATTGCGGATTCCTGAACAATGCCGTCCAGGTCGTTCCGAAGAAGAACTCCCGGGGTGAGACATCGACGAAGAAGGCCGTCGCCTCGCCGACCAGGATGATCACGATGCCGATCGTGGTCAGCACGGAGAGCGAGCCGCACAGGAACAGCATGGCACTGATCACCCGCTCAGACGTTCGCCGGTTGCGTCCTCCGGAGAGGTCGACATCCCGGATTGCCCATTCATTGGTCGTGATCGGGCCAGCTTGGACGACAGCCGACGCTTGGTCGAAAAGGCTATCACGGGCCATACGGAACTCCTCGGACCGGCGATGGATGTGGTCGACGTGCCCCCGAACCGGTGGTGACCGGCCCATGCCCCGGTCGGGTGTGTCCCGGCCGGGGCGTGGGCGAAACTGACGCGTCCCGTGGACGGTTCACCGCTCTGCCTGTTGTAGCAGAGAATGACGGCCCACGACGAACGTGAGACGTGTCGAGTGTCAGGCGTCCGGGGTGGACTGGCTGTCCGGGGTGCCGGAACCATCGATGGCGGTCTCGAGGCGCTCGACGTCCTCGGCGTAGGTCTCCTCGGGAGAGCCGATGTACTCGGCCAGCACGGCGAGCTCCTCGGCATTCGCGAGGTAGAACCGCATGAACTCCTGCAGGGCAGGGTCTTCCTGCAACTGCTGCGCGGTCACGTAGACGTAGAGGGGACGGCTCAGCGGGGCGTAGGTGCCGTCCTGGATCGTCTCCGGGCTCGGCAGGACGCAGTCGCTGAGGTCCGGGGACTGGGCGACGGCGACCGCGTTGAGGACATCCTCATTCGCGGCGAAGTAGGAGTAACCGAAGTAGCCGAAGCCGCCCTCACTGTTGGACACGCCCTCGACCAGGACCTGGTCGTCCTCGCTCGGGGTGTAGTCCTCGCGGGAGGCGCCTTCCTCGCCGACGATCGCATCGGTGAAGTAGTCGAAGGTACCGGAGTCGGTGCCGGGTCCGTAGAGGTCCAGCTCCAGGTCGGAGAGCTCAGGGTTGATCTGGTTCAGGTTCGTGATCTCGGAATCCGGGGCCCAGACAGCGGCCAGGGTCTCGACCGAGATGCAGGTCAATTCGGTGTTCGACTCGGGAACGACGACCGTGATGCCGTCGAAGGCCACTTCGAACTCGTAGTAGTCGACGCCGTTCTCGGCGCAGATCGCGACCTCGTCCTCGGCGATGGCGCGAGAGGCGTTGGAGATGGCCGTCTCGCCTTCGCAGAAGCGCTCGAATCCGCCACCGGTGCCGGAGAAGTCGACCGTGATGTCAACGCCGTCCACGATGTTGCTGAACTCTTCGGCGGCCGCCTGGGTGATCGGGAAGACCGTCGATGAGCCGTCGGTGATGATTTCGCCCTCCACACCATCGGCGGGTGCTTCATAGGGGGCCGCGTCGAATTCTCCGCCGGCGCCAGGTGTGGAATCCTGGGCGATCGCGGTCCCCAGCGGGGCGATCGCGAACGACGCGATGAGTGCCAGCATCACCCCGAACGAGGTGAGGTGACGCAACGGGCTTCGCAACGACGACATACCAGTTCCTCCGTGGTTAGGCGAGCCAGGCGACCTTCGCCCGGCGGTTCCTGACCGCCACGATCTCGCGGCGGTGAAAACCCGAGGTGGGATCAAACGGCCCCGTCCGGGGGCCGGCCGTCGGACGACGGGACGACGAACCGGTAGCCGGCACCCCAGACGGTGCGGATCACGTCCGGCTCGACGCCGGCTTCCGCCAGCTTGCCGCGGAGCCAGGACACATGGACATCGACCGTACGCTCGTCGACGATCACGTCCTCGCCCCAGATGGTGTCGAGGAGGTCTTGGCGGGTGAAGACCCGTTCGGGTTCGAGGGCGAGCGTGAGGAGGACGCCATATTCCTTTGGCCGGAGCGCCAGCTCGCGACCGTTGACAGAGATCCGGCGCCGGCTGGGTTCGATCTGGAGCGGCCCCCGGGTGATGAGGGTCGGAGGCCGGACGGAGGGGATCGCGTGGCGCCGGACGGCGGCCCGGATCCGGGCCAGCAGTTCTCGTTGGGCGAACGGTTTCACCACGTAGTCGTCGGCACCCAGTTCGAGGCCGTCGACCTTGTCCTGCTCGTCGCCCCGGGCAGACAGCAAGAGGACGGGTACCTGGGAATAGGACCGGATCGCCCGCAGCACTTGGAAGCCACTCATCCACGGCAACATGATGTCGAGGACGATCAGGTCGATCCGCTCGTGTTCGGCCCGTGCCACCGCCAGTCCGGCCTCGCCGTCCGAGGCCGTGAGCACGTCATACCCTTCACGTCCCAGGTTATAGGAGAGTGTACTGAGGAGGATCGGGTCGTCCTCGACCACCAGGACCGTGGCCCGGTCAGACGCCAGGTCGGGCACAGAGCGGGACTGACGGGGACCGGTGGGGGTAGCGAGGAGCGTGTCGGTGCTCATGGCCCAAGCGTAGGGGCGTCGTGTAAGGCGAATGTAACGCGGGTGTAAGGGATAGGTTAGAAGTCCTGGTCCCCGGTCAAGGGGTACCGCCCCAATCCGGCCCAATCTCGCTCCAGCCGAGAGTCCGCAGCGCTTGGGCGGCCCGGGACGCCGTGGGGTCGGCACTCGCCGAGACGGGACCGAGGGGGATGAGCTGGGCCGGGACGAGGCCGGACCCCGGGATCCCGGTCTGGTCCGGGGTCAACCACCGGGCGACCGTGATCCGGGCCGACGAGCCGTCGTCGAACGAGAAGACGCGCTGGACCGACCCCTTGCCGAAGGTCGCCTCGCCGACCAGGGTCGCCCGGTCGTAGTCCACCATGGCGCCGGCGACGATCTCCGCCGCGCTGGCCGTGCCACCGTTGACGAGCACGGTCATCGGAAGGTTCGTCACGGGGTCACCGGCGATGATCGGCAACGATTCCAGATCGCCCGGGCTCGCGTCGCCGTCTTCCCACAGGGCGGGACCGGCGCCAGCCGCGACGAATCGGCCGATCACTTCCTGGGCACTCTCGACATAGCCACCGCCGTTGTCGCGCAGGTCGAGCACGATCGCGGCGGCACCATCGTCGCGAGCGTGCCCGAGGGCGATGTCGAGCTGGGCAGTCGTCTTGTCGTTGAAAATCTCGATCCTGATGTGCGCGGTCTCGAATGCTTCAAGAAAATCGTACGTGACGACCAGCGGTTCGATCGCCGCCCGCTGCATCGAGAAGGGGAGCGGGGACGGTGTCCCCGCCCGGGTGACCTCGACGGTGACCGAGGAGCCGATCGGGCCCCGCACCAGCGCCCCGGCCGCATCCGGGTCGAGGCCCACCAGCGATTGGCCATCGACGGTGACGATCAGGTCACCGGGGAGGAGTCCTGCCGCCTCGGCCGGGGTACCTGGGATGGTCGACACCACCCGCAACGCGCCGTTCTCACCGTCGATGTTGACCCCGATGCCGCCGAACTCCCCGTCGAGTGCCGCCGCCGCCGGGGCGGCCAGTTCCGGTGGCAAGAAGGAGGTGTACGGGTCCTCCAGCGTCGCGACCATCCCGGCCACGGCCGCATACTCGAGGTCCGTGGCGAACGCGTCCGCCCCGTCGGAATCGGGCCGGTAGAAATACTCCTCCCGCAGGAGGCGGCCGACTTCCTGGACCTGCTCGAATGGTCGATCACCGGTGACCACGTCGAGCGGCGAGGCGTTCCGGAAAATCGACCGTTCCGCGATCATCCCGGCGCCGAAGGACACGACCGCGATGAGCGCGGCCAAGGAGAGGCCGAAGGCAAGCTGCCACCCGGACAGCCCGGATGTGATGGCCGGCACCGGGTGTTCATCAGACCGGTCGACCCACTGATAACGGACTGTCGGCCCATCGGGGCCAAGCACGGGGCCGAGCAGCGGGTGCGTGATGGCATCGTCGTTTGCGGCTCGTCGGTCGTCCATCCGATACTCCAGCGGCGAGGGTGAGGCAACGGTGGGATCGGGAACGGGTCGCGGCCGGCCCTCGTGGTCCCCGGGCCATGATAGTCCGCCCCGCCAGCCCGCCGCGACGGTCGCGACGGGCGATCGGGCGGGATGGCCCGTCGCCGGCGAGACGTGGGAGACGCGATGCTACTGGCGGTCGATGTCGGCAATTCCAACACGGTGATCGGCCTCTGCGACTCCGGGGCCAGCAAGGGTGTCCTTGAGGTCTGGCGCCTGACCACCGAGGCTGAGCGGATGCCGGACGAGTGGTTCTCGCTGCTCTGGCCGCTGCTGCGCGCCCGGGACCTGGAATTGACCGCGATCCAGGACGTGGTGGTGTCCAGCGTCGTTCCGACCGTCACTGGCTGGTTCGCGGCGATGTGCCGGCACAGGTTGGGCATCGACCCCCTGGTGGTGAGCATCGACCTCGACCTCGGCATGAGGGCATTGGTCGACCGGCCGAGCGAGGTCGGGGCCGACCGCCTGGTCAACACGGTGGCCGCCTTCCACCGCTACGGCGGGCCGGCCATCGTGATCGACTTCGGCACTGCCACGACCTTCGATGTAGTCTCGGCTGAGGGAAACTTCATCGGTGGGGCGATCGCGCCGGGACTGATGATCTCGCTCGAGGCTTTGACCGGGCGGGCCGCCCGGCTCTTCGCGGTGGACCTGGCGCTGCCAGAGTCGGCGATCGGGACCAACACCGTGACCAACATCCAGTCCGGCCTGGTGCTCGGGTACCTGGCGATGCTGGAGGGGATGATCGGCCGCATCCGGGCCGAGCTCGGCGGCACGGCGACGACCATCGCCACCGGAGGCTTGGCCCGGTTCTTCGCCGATGCCACCCCGATGATCGACCACCACGATGCCGACCTGATCATCGACGGCCTCCGGCTCATCCACCGGCGGGTGCGCGGCTGACGCCGCATCAGGCCGGGGTCATGGTGTCAGCGGCAAAGAACGACAGGTCGGTCTCGGCCGAGAACTCCCGGGCGAAGGCCTCGATCAGATCGAGGGCGCCGACCGCGTCGTGGATGTCGAGGACTTCGACCGGGGAGTGGGAATAGCGCCGGGCGAGGTTGACGATGCCGGTCGGTACGCCGGCCCGGACCAGGTGGACGGCGGCGGCGTCGGAATTGCCGCCCTGGAAGAGGCCCCGTTGCCATGGCCGACCGAGGGCCCGCGCGTGGCGGACGAGGTGTGCCGTCATGGCTGGCTGGGCGATGGCACCCCGGCTGGCACCCTGGCTGGATAGGGTGATCACGGGGCCCGCGCCGATGGTCACCGGGAGGTCCCGCGTCGCGGAGACATCGGGCGTGCCCCCGCACGGCATCGTGTCGATGACGATCGCCGCGGTCGGATCGAGACGGTAGGTCACGATCTCGGCACCTCGCAGTCCGACCTCTTCCTGCGTCGTGATGACCAGGTGGATCGTGGCCTGGGGTTCCCGGTCGCGCAGGCGCTGGGCTAACTCGACCACCACGGCACAGCCGATCCTGTTATCGATGGCCTTGCCCGAGATGCGATCCGGATTGGCCAGGCGCCTGAGGGGCGCGTCATAGGCGATCGCGTCACCGACCCGCACCCCGAGGGCCGCGACGGCCTCGGAGTCGTCGCAACCGAGGTCGAGGTACAGATCGCGAAGTGCGGGGGCGATCAGCCGCTCCGCCGGGGGTGTGATGTGCCCGGCCTTGGCACCGATCACTCCGGGCAGTCCCCGGACCCGGACCGCGCGGCCCACCAGCAGGGTTTCGACCACCCCGCCAACGCGTTCGAAGCGGATCATCCCGTCCGGTTCGATCGCCTTGACGATGGCGCCGATCTCGTCGGAGTGGGCGGCGATCATCAGCGAGGGTGTTCTTTCCGGTCCCCGCAGCGTGGCGACGAGGTTGCCGAACGGGTCGATCTCCAGGTCATCGACGTGGTCCCGGAGATCGGCCTCCAGGCGGCGTACCAGCGCGTGCTCGT
>JACCVE010000077.1 GCA_013698285.1 Chloroflexia bacterium
CCACTATACGCCGCGCCGACCACCCCGGCGATGGCGGCGATGATGCCGATGCCCGGCACGTCCAGGCCGCCGGTCAGCCCGACGCTCGAGCGTGGCGTGGCGCCCGGCACGGGCGACGAGGCGGCCGTCGGGAAGGCGGGCGTCGTGGGAGTTGGGGAGGGGCCCGCGACCGGGCTGGCCGACGGCGTGCCGGAGAGGGCATTGACCTGGGCCTGGAGGGCCTGGAGTTGGTCATCGATGGACTGCTGGGACCGCTGCAGGGAGTCGAAGCCGAATTCGGTGAAGAACGTGGCCACCGCGACGTTGCCGGTCGGGTCGTAGGCCGCGACGTTCCGCGCCCCCTCGCCGGTCAGCGGGGTGTAGATGGTGGCCTGGAACTGGCCCGAGGCGTCGGAGCGCAGGGTCGAGGCGATCACCCCGCCGATGGTGATGATGATGTCGCTGTTCGGGTAGAAGCCGAACCCCTGGATCGTGATGTCGCGGCCAGCCACGCCCTGGGGCGGGTTAAGGAAGATCTCGGGGTTGCGGATCGCGGTCTGGCGGGCGAAGGCGATCTGCTGGTTCGGGCCGCCGTACTCGCCGAGCCGGGAGTCGGCCCAGACCATATAGACGTCCTCGGTGTTGGCGACCAGTGAGAAGTAGTCGCCGATGAACCGGCCTCCGACGAAGGCTCGCAGCGAGTTGGAGGCGAAGTCACTGACTCGCGTGTCCGGGGCCGAGATCCCCTGATCGCCGGCCTCGAATCCCCACGTCGCGCCCTGGTCGGACGAGCGGGTGTAGTAGATGTGGTAGCGAATTTCGTTCGGATCGTCCCGCATGTCACCCCACATGGCGTGGACGACACCGTCCTCCGAGACATCGATCGAGGTGTAGAACTGGGCCCGGGTGGTGTCGTCGCCGTTGATCCGGACCCCGTCGTCCCAAGTCGTCCCTCGGTCCAGCGAGCGGACCACGTAGACATCGCCGTCGTCGATGGGTTTGTCGGCCGGCAGCCGGGTGTGGGCCAGGTAGATCTCGTCTCGCGGCCCGATCGCGATCTGGGGGAAGCCGCTGCCGCCAAGCCGGAAGGTGGCCGTCCGCGGCCTGGCCGGTACTTCCTGGAACACGGCGGCCTGGGCCGGTTCGGAGAAGGTCTGACCACCGTCGTCGGAGGTCGAGACCATCAGGGTCGCGAAGCCCTTCTGGAACCCGTCGTCGGTGGTGTCGTGGTAGGCCACCACCAGGGTGCCGTCGCTGAGGACGGCCGGCTGGGAGCCCTGGACGACGCGGGCCGACTCCTCGTCCTGGCCGCCCTCGTCCGCCTGCTCGGCCTGAGCGCCCTGGAAGGGCGGGGCCGGCAGGTCGGTGAGGCCACCCGGGGCGCCCGTCCCGGCACTGGCACCGCCCTCCTCCTCCGGGCTGCCGCCGCCTTCACTGAAGAAGACGGTCGGGCTGACATCGACCGGGTCGCTCCAGGTGATGCCGCCGTCGGCCGAGGTGACGGACTTGATGATCGACTCCGTCAGGATGGTGGTCAGGAAGGGGACCTCGTCGGCGTAGATGACTTGGTAGCGTGATCGGAACTCGGTGTAGGTCATGTGGATCAGGTCGTTGTCGGGATTGGCCGGGTCGGGTCCGGCGGCGATCCATTCTTTGTCGAGGAAGGGGAT
This sequence comes from Chloroflexia bacterium, assembly GCA_013698285.1. GTDB lineage: Bacteria > Chloroflexota > Chloroflexia > Thermomicrobiales > UBA6265 > JACCVE01. Next base: position 1,650 of record JACCVE010000077.1, read on the forward strand.
CGTCACCTCGCCCCGGGCCCGGCCCCCGTCGTCGGCGACCTCGCTGGTCAGGATGCGGCTGGTGGCCCCGGCCGCGGGCTCTTCCCAGTTGAGGCCACCGTCGAGGGACTTGGCGACGGCCAGGCTCGAGACTAACGACGTCGAGGCCAGGCCCCCGACGCGGAAGTCCTGCACGCCGATGGAGATCTGGGCCATGTAGACGTTGCCGTCGCGATCGAAGGTGACGACCGGGTCACCACCGGCCGCGACGTCGTCGCGGAAGTAGCGGATCGGCTTGGGGCCCTCCCAGGTCTCGCCACCGTCGAAGCTGACGTAGGCCGCGGCGCCGCCGAAGTTGTAGTCGATCACCCCGGCCACCAGGTGCTCGGGATCATTCGGATCGACCGCCAGGTGGGGCTCGGTCTGGTAGGGGGCGTAGCCGAGCTGGTTGGTGAGGATGACGTTCCGGCTGAACGACGGGGCCGCGTTCCGGAACGGCACCTGCTGGTTGGTCACCGCGGCGGCGAACGAGCCAGTGGCCGGGGCCGAGCCGTAGCCCATCAGCGCGTCGGCCTCGGGCGTGTCGAAGATGCGCGGGTCGAGTCCCTCCGCGATCAAGTAGCTGGAGCCGCTCAGGAACTCGGAGACGGGAGCGAGCAGGTTCGCGGCCCGGGGCGAGATCTCCTCCCCGGGCTCCTCCGCCTTGATCGGCTCTTGGGCCCGGACGGTCATCCCCAGCAGCGGGGCCACCAGGGCGATCAGGGCCAGGGCGACCACCATGGTTCCCCCCCGGCGAGGCGCTTGCGGCGAGTTCGGCGAGGTCCGGTGCATCGGTCACTGCTCCTGGCGGTGGCGCGGCCGGGCGGCGCCGTCGATCGGATAGGGACGCCGTCGGGCGCCGGTCGTCGGGGGATCTCCGGCGTTTCCGCCGGTCGGCTCGCGTCTCCCCTCCGCCCTTCTCCTTGGACGCGCGCGCCGTTAGGCGACACGGCGGTCCGGCACCGGGTGGTCGGAGAAGGGGCGCGTCAAATCGCATGCTAGACTTCGGCGCGGCAGGCGTCAAACCATGGACCGGCGTTGATGGCCCGGCAGGTGGCATGACCGGCATCACGGCCTTGTCCCGCCGCGGCCGGGCGTAGCGATCGCGACCGGGCACCCGCCGCCGTGCTGGATCGAGCGGTCTACGCGGCGAGGCGAGCCGCTCCCAGATGATCTACCCTGACCAGACTGTCCCGACCTGGCGCCTCACGTGAGGCACGGGGACCGAGGAGGCACACATGGCATCGTGGTTCGGTGGCGCGCGTACCGGGGAGTCCGGGGAGGCGGGTTCGACCCGACGGCCGGTCGGGTGGATTCCCGTCTTGGTCGCCTGCGTCGTCGCCTGCTCGTCCGTGGCGCATCCCTTCACGGTATCTGCGCAGGATGATGGGGGGGACTTTGCCGGGGAGTACACCGTCACGATCTCGAGCGGCGACCTGCCGATCAGCCTCGGTCTCAGCTCGACCTTGACGGGCGCCTGGCGCATCGCCTTCGGCGATGATGGTGAGTACGCCGCCGCCCGGCAGGACGTGGGCACGGCAGTCACCGGCACCTACGAGGTGAGCGGTGACGAGGTCACGATCACCGACGAGGCCGGGCTGCTGTCGTGCTCGAACCTCCAGCCGGACGGGAACACCGCGCCGACCGCCACCTACGCCTGGGAGAAGTCCGGCGACCTGCTCCGCCTGGAGCCGGTGGCTGATGTCTGTCGCCTGCGCCGGGCCCTCCTCTCGACGAATCCCCTGTCCCCGTTCGTCCCCTGCCTGACGACGCCGCTTCAACTGGCGGCCGACGAGGGGACGGATAGGAATGGGGAGACACCCTCGGCCGGCGGGGCAGGAGCCGGTCCTAACGACCTCGGCGACTTGCTGGAGGAGGACTCGCCCGAGGGCACGCCGGGCGCTACCCCGGAAGCGTCTCCCGAGGCCGCCACCCCGGCCACGGCACCGACCGAGCCCGCGGGGCCGACCGAGCCGGCCGAGATCGGCACGGCCGATGACCCGGAAGACGCGATCACCGATGTCCTCGCCCAATTGACCGCCTGCTGGGCGACGGGGGACCCGACGCTGGTCCTGCCGCTGTTCAGCGATGGGTTCATCGACGAGGCGACCGGGAACGGTGCCGTCTCGCTCGACGAGCTGGCGGACGAGTTCCGCCAGCTCCAGACGACTCCGATTACCTGGGAACTGGCGGGTGAGGTCGAGGTGGATGATGATGAGGCGTCGGCGATCATTGCGGTCACCTTGGCCGACGAGGAACTCCTGCAGACGTTCCTCTTCGAGTTGGGAGACGACGGCTGGCGACTCGGGAACTTCGGAGAATAGGCTGGCGGCAGGAGCGGGCGCTCGGGTAGCCCGGGACGAGCCGGGACCGTGTCGCCGCGGGCGAGGGGGACGATGACCGAGGCCACACCGGGACCACCATATAACGATGAGGAGCGTGACGACGCGCCGGTCGCCGACGAGTCCGTCGTCAGCGAGACGGTCGGCACCGGCAGCTTCTTCGCCGTGGGCTGCGTCGTCGCTGCCGTGGCCGTGGTCGTGATCGCGATCATCGTCGCCCTCTTCTTCCGCTGACACCGGGGCGAATCGTCATGCCTAGCGACGGTTTGCCCGCCCGAACGATGTGCGGCCCCGCGAGCCCATGCGGGCCGACCGGGACGTCAGCGGGCTGGGCCGACCCAGACCGTCTGCACGTTGACGAACGACCTGATCCCCTGGACCGATAACTCCCGGCCGTAGCCGCTGCGCTTGACCCCGCCGAAGGGGAGGCGAGGGTCGGAGGCCGTCATTCCGTTGACGAAGACGTTGCCGGTCTCGAGCCGCGCCGCCAGGGCCTTGCCCCGCTCGATGTCCGCCGTCCAGACGTTGCCGCCCAGCCCGTAGCGCGTGTCGTTGGCGAGGGCGACCGCGTGGTCGGCGTCCGTGGCCCGGATCACGGCGGCGACGGGCCCGAAGGTCTCCTCCCGGAAGGCGACCATGTCGTCCGCCACCCCGGCCAGGACGACCGGGGCGTAGAAGAACCCGTCCCCAGCCATCGGGCCGCCGGCCAGGGCGACCCGGGCGCCGTGTGTGACGGTCGCCCGGACCTGACGGTCCAGGATGTCGCGCTGGGCGGCCGTGACGAGCGGGCCTAGTTTGGTAGCACGGTCGAGCGGGTCGCCGACCGTCAGGGCTCCGGCTGCCGCCGCGAAGCCCTCGACGAAGGCGTCGTGGACCGGGGCCGTGACGATGAACCGCTTGGCGGCGATGCAGCTCTGGCCCGTGTTCTGGAACCGGGAGCGGACCGCGGTCGCGATCGCCCCGTCGAGGTCCGCGTCCTCTAGGACGATGAACGGGTCGGATCCGCCGAGTTCGAGCACGGTCGGCTTCAGAGTGCGCCCGGCCGCCGCCGCGACCGCCGCTCCGGCCCCGTCACTGCCGGTGAGCGACACCCCGGCGACCCTGTCGTCGGCGACTAGCCGCTCCGCCTCGGCACCCGGGATCAGGACCGTCTGGAACACCCCCTCTGGCAACCCGGCCTCGCGCCCGAGCCGTTCGATCTCCAGGCCACACCGGCTCACCTGAGACGAGTGCTTCAGGATCGCGGTATTCCCCGCCATCAGGACCGGGGCCAGGCACCGGATCACCTGCCAGTAGGGGAAGTTCCAGGGCATCACCAGCAGGATCGTGCCGAGCGGGCGATAGGCGACATAACTCTCGGTCGCCGTGGACGTGACCGCCTCGGGGGCGAGGAACGCCTCGGCGTGCTCGGCGTAGAATTCGCAGCCCCAAGCACACTTTTCCACCTCGGCTTCCGCCTCGGCGATCGGCTTGCCCATCTCCAGGGTCGCGATCCGGGCCAGCGTCTCTTTCTCGGCCCGGATCAGCACCGCGAGGCGGCGGAGGATCGCCGCCCGCTCGGCGAACGTGGTCTCTCGCCAGGAGCGCCCGGCCCGCTGGGCCGCGGCGAGGATGGCATCGACCTCGTCCGGACGGTGGGGCGCGAATCCCTCGATGATGTGACCGGTGGCCGGGTTGATGGATTGGATCATGGCGGTTCTCCCCGTCGATGTGTGGTTTGGCCGTTGCCTCAAGCCTACACCGGGGACGCGAGTGGAGATCATCCCGGGAGGCAGCCCGGGCACCGGTGAGGGAATCAGCCTGGCCGCCCCGTGATGCGGCATCGTGGGGGGCTGGAACGCTGTACACTTGGGGGAATGACAGCGCCCTCACGTCCGCCGGGGTCGCGGATTCGTCCGGCGCCACCTCCGAGTGGGACGGGGCCGGGTTCGCCGGCGGGTCGCGAGGCGCGGCTCCAAGATCGGGCCAGCGGGGTCCGCAAGGTCTTGCTGGTCGTCCTCGGCTTGAATGGCCTGGTGGCGGCCATGAAACTATCGGTCGGGGTGCTGACCGGTTCGGTCGCGATGGCGGCCGACGGTGTCCAGTCCCTGCTCGACGGGTTCGCCAACGTGATCGGGCTGATCGGGATCGTCGCGGCCTCCCGGCCGCCGGACGAGCAGCACCCGTACGGCCATGAGCGGTACGAGACGATCGCCTCGATGGCCATCGCGGGTCTGATGACCTTCGGCGTCGTGGAGATCGTCCGGAGCGCCTGGGGGCAATTTCAGGGGAACGATGAACCCCGCGTCACCGCGCTGTCATTCGCGGTGCTCATCGTGACGATCGGGATCAACGCGGGCGTCTCGTGGTGGGAGCGCCGGGCCGCGCGGCGGCTGCGGAGCGAACTCCTCGCCGCCGACGCCAAACATACCGCCACCGATGTGGTCGTCTCCGCCGGGGTGATCGTTGGCCTCATCGCCGTCGCGGCGGGTTTCACCCGCGCCGACGCGGTCGTGTCACTGGTGATCGCGGCGGTCATCGCCCGGACGGCCTGGGTCATCCTGCGAGATGCTTCGCTGGTCCTCTCGGACGCCACCGCGATCGACCCCCGCCTGCTGATGCGGGCGGTACTGACCGCGCCGGGGGTGGTGACCGCGCACAACCTGCGGGCTCGCTCCGGCGGGGGGCGGTCGTGGGTGGAAGTCCACGTCACGGTCGATCCCGATCTGCGGGTCAACCAGGCCCATGCCGTGGCGACCGGCGTCGAGGAGGCGATCCGGACGAGCGCGGGAGACACGACCGAGGTGGTGGTCCACGTTGAACCGGCCGAGCCACCCCACACTCGCCCCGATCCCTTGTTCGGGGACCCGCGTTCGACCTAGCGACGACGACCGACCATGATCGGCGACGACCGATGACGATCCGGACCGCGTCCCATCCCGGCTCGCAGGGACGGCCGACACCGACACGACTCACCGGGGCGCGATTCGCCCGTCCCCACACCGGTGGGGACCCTGGAGACGATAGACCATACGGCGACGGGCACGGACCCCCGCCAGGAGTACATGGCATTGACCGAGAACGACGACCAGAACGATCGAGGCGACGCACCTGACCAAGACGATGCCGGCGACGGTCCCAGCGGTTCACGCCGGACCTGGCGTCGTCGCCAACGGCGCCAGGCGGCCCGGCAGCGGGCACAGTCTGACGACGTGGGCCAGGGACCCGGCCAGGAGTCCGATGAGGCCGGAACCGGCCAACCGGCGGTGCCTGCCGCCGCCCGGGACCAGGGTCCAGCCCCAGGCCGGGGTCGCGGCCAGAGCCGGGGCCAGGGAGCCCAGCCGCGTGCCCCGGATCCGGCCGGTGGCCGGGAGGGCCAGTCCGGAGACGGGCGGAGAAGCCAGGGACAACGCC
>JACCVE010000098.1 GCA_013698285.1 Chloroflexia bacterium
GGGGCAGGGTGTAGACCAGGGAGAGGGCGGCGATGAAGCCCCAGGCGGTGCTGCCGCCCTGGTTGGTGCCGACCGCGAGCAGGACCGGGATCATGGTCGCGGAGGAGCCGCCGAGGACGTAGTTGAACAGGAACTCGTTCCAGACGAAGATCAGGTTGAAGATCGCCGCCGCGACCAGTCCCGGTTTCACCTGCGGCAGCACGACCCGGAACATGACGTGGAGGCGGGAGCCGCCGTTGACCAGGGCCGTCTCGTCGTAGCGGGGCGAGACGCCGTCGAGGAACCCCTTCAGGATCCAGAGCGAGAAGGGGATGCAGAACATCACATAGAAGAGCAGCATCCCGCCGAAGGAGCGCGACCAGCCGAAGGCGGTGTACATCAGGAAGACCGGCACCACCACGGCCGCGGCGGGCACCATCCGGACCGAGAGCAGCAGGAACATGATGAAGTTGGTGCCCATCGGCTTGTAGCGGGAGAAGCTATAGGCAGCCAGGAAGGCGATCACCAGCGCGATCGTGACCGAGCCGATAGAGAGGATGAAACTGGTCGTCAGGTAGTCCCAGAACTCGGGCCGGTCGAAGACCTGGCGCAGGTTGTCGAGGGTGGGGTCGAAGCGGAGCCAGGCCGGCGGCCAGGCCAGCAGCCGCCCCTCTGACTTGAACGCCGCCAGGAAGATCCAGAGGACGGGCGCGAAGAAGATCAGGGCGATGACCCAGAGGACGAGGTGGTAGAGGTGTTGTCGCCAGCTCATGGGGAAATCAGGCCTCCGGGGGCTAGGTCACGCTCGCGCGGGTCTCGCGATAGTTCAGGACGTAGAGGTAGACCGAGGTGAAGGAGATCGCCGCCAGCAGGGCAATGATCGCCACGGCCGAGGCGTCGCCCATTTGGAACGCCTCGAAGCCGGTCCGGTAGAGCGAGAGGCCCAGGGTCTCGGTCTGCTGGCCGGGCCCGCCGTTGGTCAGCAGCAGGGCCAAATCCGTCGTCTTGAAGGCGTCGATGGTCCGCAGCAGGATGCCGAGCATCAGGATGAACTTGCCGTGGGGCAGGACGATGTATTGCAGCCGCCGGAGCCAGGGCAGGCGGTCCACCTCGGCCGCCTCCAATTCGGCCTTGGGAACGGACCCGAGCGCGGCCAGGGTCATCAGCAGCATGAACGGGGTCCACATCCAGACATCGACGGCGACCAGGGCCGGGAAGGCCAAATCCTTGTCGCCGAGAAAGTTGTAGGTCCGGCCGGTGACCCGCTCGGCGTAGTAGTTGGCGACGCCGAACGTGGGGTCGAGGATCAGGCGGTAGAAGGTGCCGACCGCGATCGGCGGCAGGATCATCGGGGTGAACAGCAGGGTCAGGGCCAGGCGGCGACCGGGCATCCGGGTGCTGTTCCAGAACAGCAGGCCGAGGACCACGCCGAGCACGGTTGCCAGCCCGACGCTGAGGGTCATGAAGGTCAGGGTCCGGCCGATGGTCGACCACATCGTGGTGCTTTGGAAGATATCGAGGAAGTTCTCGAAGCCGACGTATTGGGCGGCGCGGGAGGAGGTGAGCTTGTAGCGGTAGAAGCTGAGGCCGATCAACCAGAGGAGGGGGATCAGGTTCCAGACCACGAAGAAGATCAGGATCGGGACCAGCAGCAGGATCGGGAACGCCTTGCTATCGTCCAGGGCCCGGACCCAGCGCCGGTGGGTCCGCGGTGCCGCCTGGTCCCGGGCGGTGAGCTGATCGAGGGGGGCGTCGAGTTGAGCCATAGGGTCATCCCTGATGATGCGACACCCGCGTGAATGGCCAGTGTGAAGAGCACGTCACGAAGGTACACGAATCTGTAGGGGCGCCGCTCGCTACGCCGTTCCGGACGTACGCCCGTTCCATGCCGGATATGGTAGTCGCCGACCGGGCGCGGCAAGCGGCACCCCTACAGATGTACCCGCGGTCGCCGCGTCAGTCCTGCCGCCGGACCTTCCTGGACCCCGCATCTCTGGCGCGCTGGGTCGCGCCAGAAACGAGGCTACCCAGCGAACCTCTCTCGCCGTTGACGGTGCATCGCTGACCGCCAACCACGTGTCAACGGCGGTGAGCGAGGGGAGGGGCCGGTGCGCCCTCTCCCCTCGTCCGCGTGACCCGTCGTGCCAGAAAGCCATGCGACCGCGTCGCCTAGCCGAGGCTGACGTCGTCGCAGGCGCCGGTCGGCTCGATCTCGGTCCGCTCGGCGTCGTAGAGGATCCCCTGTTGGACGCAGGCGGCGTAGGTCAGCGCCACCATCGGGTCGGTCACCACGTCGGTGAGGTAGGCGCTGAAGGCCTCCTGCTGGGCCCGCAGCATCTCCGAGTAGTTGGGGTCGTGCCAGAAGTCCCGCGAGCGCCCGTCGCGCAGCATGTACTTGAAGGCCCGGAAGTGGGGCTGGATGTCCTCGAACGAGGGGTCGTCCAGCACGGCGGTGACGCACGGGTTGCCGCCCCGCCGGGCGAACTCGAGCTGCGTCTCCGGCAGGTACCACCACTTCATGAAGTCGATCGCTACCTGGCGGTGGGCCTCGTCATTGGCGGCGTTGATCACCCACGGCTGGCCGCCGAGGGTGTAGATGCGGGTCAGGGTGCCGTCGGCGGCCCGGAAGCCCGGGGGCGGCACGATCAGGACATCGTCCGGGGAGACCGGCTTGGAGGTGTCGGCCGGGGTGCCCATGTCGGCGCCGACGAGCTGGTTCAGCATCTGGGGTCCCAGCGCCGACCATTGCATGCAGGTGGCGACGGTGCCCGAGGTGAAGACGTCGAACTCGGCCCCGATGTCGAAGGTGGTGGCGTTGGGCGGGGCGTACTGGAGGAGTCCCTTGTTGCGGACCATCGCGTCGGCGTTGACCTGGGAGTTGAGGACGCCCTCGACCTTGTACGTCCCGACGTCGCCCTCGATGATCTGGCCGCCTGTCGAGAACATGAACGGGTAGAGGTAGCAGGAGATGAAGTCGTAGCCGACCGACCACTGCAGGGCGGTCCCGTACAGGCCCTCCTGGCGGCCGGTGAAGAAGGCGCAGATGGCCTCGTACTGATCCATGTCGATCTGCTCCCAGTCCTCGTAGGTCTGGGGCAGCGGGAAGCCCGCCGTGGCCTCGAAGTCGGTCCGGTTGGTCTCGTCGGTCATGAGGTCCTGGCGGACGAAGAGGGCGACGGTGTCCCCCTCCTGCGGCAGGCCCCAGAGCTGGTCGGAGCCGTCCGGGTAGGTCTGGTAGCCCGCGATGGCCGTCGGCTCAAATTCGATCGCGGCCAGTTCGGGCGTGCTGGCGATGATGTCGTTGAGCTGGAGGATGTAGCCGGGCTCGGCCAGGGCGCCGAGCCACTGGCTGTCGCTGATGATGATGTTGTACTCGGCCGAGCCGGTGCTGAGCGAGTTGACGGCCCGCTGGAAGAGCTGGTCGAACGGGGCCCCCTCGAAGGAGAAGTTGACGGTGTAGCCGTAGGTCTCCTGGGCGTAGGGGGCGAACAACTCGGTCGCCAGCGAGGTGCCGAGGGCGCTCGGCGGCCAGCCCTCGATGCCGAGGATCGCCATGTCGATGGTCTGGCCGGAGAGGGCACTGGGCGTCCCCTGGGCACCGGCCCGGCTGTGCCCGACCAGCAGGCTGGCGATGGCCGCGCCGCTGAGCCCGGCCGCCCCGGCCCGCTTCAGCAGGTCACGGCGGTCGACGTTGCCGTCCAGAACCTCGCGCATCAGACCCGTGAAGGCGTTGTAGCGTTCCCCCGTGGGTGGTTGTCCGGTCATCAACGACTCCTTCATGCTTGCCATCGGTGGCGAATCGGCATCTCGCCCCATCCCGGTCTGGCCATGGGCACGGCGGGAGCGGCGGCCGAGGACGGCACGACCACGTCGAGCCACCGGCACGCTACCAACGGGGCGGGGGACTGTCAAGCGGATCGCGCCGCCTGAGCGTGCGCCGGATGGCTCGTCACGACGGTCGCGGTGATGGTTCGATACCCGAGACGGGGCATCGAGAGTATCGTGTCCGAGATAAGGAAGGAACTGGGGAGTCACCATGCGATACGTGGCACTGTTGCGGGGCATCAATGTCGGGGGCAATCGCAAAGTCCCGATGACCGACCTCGCCGAGACCGTCCGCGCCATGGGATACGGACAGGTCCGCACCCACATCAACAGCGGCAACGTGCTCTTCTCGACCGATGACGACGAGCCGACCGTGACCGATCGCCTGGAACGCGTCCTGAAGGACCGCTTCGGCTTCCCGGTCGGCGTGGTCGCCCGCGACGCGGCGGCAATGGCGTCCATCGCCGCCCGCGACCCCTTCCCCGGTCACCCCGAACCGCACGAGCACGTCTACGTTACCTTCCTCGACCAACCGGCCTGCCCATCGGTAGTGGCCCTCGCCGGACCGGCGGTGATCGTCGAGGGCCGCGAGGTCTACGCCCTGCTCGACTGCGGCGCGATGGCGAAGGGCGGGGGGCCGATGGCGGCGATCGAGAAGGCGGCGGGGCGGGTGACGACCCGGAACATGACGACAGTCCGGAAGTTGGCGGAGATGACAGGGGAGTGATCGACACTTGACGACGCCAGAATCTCTGCGACACATCAACACCTCCTGGCATGGACCGTCGTATTTCGGGCAGCCGTGGGTCTGCGTGGCCGTGGTCAGTGCTGGTCGCCTTTTGGTTCGATTGCGACGTGCATGGCATCTGGATCAGCCTTACGATGAATGCGATTCGCCCGGACAGTGACGCGGGGGTGAAGGAGGCAGCTAGCACCATGGCCAAGATACGACCAACGGACCGAGCCAAGCCGAGCAGATCTGGTCAGTATCAAACGGGACGTGAATCGCCATCCGATGACACGCGTGCCGTCTACGGGGAGACCGGGACGGCCATGCCCACACGCTACCGGCCCGGTCACGTCATGCCACCACCGGGGCCGTCCAACATCATCGTGGTAACACCGAATCCATTACCAGCCCCAAAGGACGTGAGGTCACAGTAGCGTCAGCAACGCGGACAGAGAAGAGGTCCTTTGTCACGACAAACGGGAACCTCACCGCCTCAAACCAACGCAGATCGTTCGAAGACAAGTTCGACCCTCTCCCCCCCAACGATGTCCAACTCTGGACGAATGAGCTTGTAGGGGCGCCGCTTGCTGCGCCCTTCAAAGGTACGTACGGTCCAGTTTGGACATGTATGTAGGCCATCGGGCGCAGCAAGCAGCACCCCTACAGGTCGACCGCACCCCGGATCACAGATGCCGCAGGAACGCCTCCGGATCATCCAAAAAATCCCGCGTCAGTTGAACGCCTGGCAGGTCCTCCCACCGCGCCGGCACCACCTTCCCGTTGTCGAGGTGGTAGATCGTCGCGCCGGGGCAGGCGAGCAGGATTGGGGAGTGGGTGGCGATGATCGCCTGGGCGCCCTGGGCGGCGATGTCGCGTAGCACCGCGACGAGGGCCAGTTGGCGCAGGGCCGAGAAGGCGGTGTCGGGCTCGTCGAGGAGATAGAGGCCCCCCGGCAGGAGGCGGGCCTGGAAGACATCGAGGAACCCTTCCCCGTGGGAGCGGGCGTGCAGTTCGCCGTACTGGCGGCGGACGGCTGCCGCCTGGCCTTTCAGCACCCCGTGGGCGTAGCTGCCCACGGGGTGGTCCGCCGCCAGGGTCTCCATCTCGGCGACCAGCAGGTCGGTCCGGGTGGCGAAGCCGAAGAAGTCCTCCGCCCGGAGGAAGAAACCCTGCCGGGCCCGGTGGCCCCAGGTGAAGCGCAGCGCGGCGGCCAGGCGACGGGCGGCGGCCAGGGTCGGGTCGCGGCCGGTGTCCTGGCCGCCCAGGGTCTGCAAGTCGGCCCCGACGGCGATCGCCTCCAGCAGCGACGACTTGCCGGAGCCGTTCTCGCCGACCAGGAACGTGATCGGGGTCGGGAACGAGAGTTCATCGAGACCGGCCAGGATCGGCAGGGTGAAGGGGTAGGACTCGTCTGGCGGCTCCGGGGCGCTGTACCGCACCGCCCGGAGGGCCACGCCTGGCGACGACGGGTTGCGACCGACGGCTGGGCGGGATCTGGATTGGGACTTGGCCATCGGGACGGCCCTTACGGC
>JACCVE010000154.1 GCA_013698285.1 Chloroflexia bacterium
GCGCCGGAGAGGGGGTTCGGGTAGCCCCAGACGGCGTTCTCGGCGACCTTGCCACCCGCCCGGATGGTCCAGTACGACGCGTCGCCCTTGAACGGGCAGTGGGTGGTGTGGTCGGTCGGCTCCAGGAAGTCCATCCGGGCGTCGGCGAGCGGGAGGTAGTAGACGGGCAGGGCCCCCGTCTCGTGCAGCCGCTTGGCGCGGCGTGTGTCGACTACGGTCTCGCCGCCGAACTCGACGCGGACTCGCTTCGGGCTGGACTCGAAGTAGAGGGTGTGCGGCTTGAGCACGGCCGTGTCGAAGTTGAACTCGCCGCCGCGCTTCGGGGCAAATGGGCCGGTCCCCAATGTCAGGGTCATCGTTTTGTCCTCTCTGTGGACAAACCGTTTCAGGCGACGGCCTGACCACGTCACCCGTGCCCATGCAGTCTCGCGTCACACCGCATCGCCCGTTCCGCGTCCCGGCGACGGATGTCCCCGCTACCGGTAGCTGGCGGCCTGGAGTTCGAAGAGGCCGGCGTAGCGGCCGTCGAGGGCCATCAGTTCCAGGTGGGTGCCGGACTCGACCAGGCGACCCTTCTCGAGGACGAAGATGCGGTCGCCCATGCGGGCGGTCGAGAAGCGGTGGGAGATGAACAGGGCGATCCGGCCCGCGGTCAGGTCGGTGATCCGGCTGAACAGGTCGTGCTCCGCCTGGGCATCGAGGGAGGCCGTCGGCTCGTCCAGGATCAGGATCTGGGCGTCCCGCATGAAGGCGCGGGCCAGGGCCACCTTCTGCCACTCGCCGCCCGAGAGTTCGTGACCGCCGTCGAACCACTTGCCGAGGGTGGTCGCATAGCCCTCGGGCAGGTTGCCGATCACCTCGTCGGCGCCGGAGCGGGCGGCGGCCGTGGCGATCTTGGCCTCGTCAGCGACGCGATCCACGTCGCCGACGCCGATGTTGTCGGCGGCGCTGAACTGGTAGGTGGCGTAGTCCTGGAACATGACCGAGAACTGCTTCCGCAACTCGACCGGGTCGTAGTCGCGGATGTCCCGGCCGTCGATCAGGATCTGGCCCTCGGTCGGCTCGTAGAGACGGCCGAGCAGCTTGACCAGGGTCGTCTTGCCAGCGCCGTTGCGGCCGACCAGGGCGACGGTCTCGCCGGGCTCGATGGTGAAGGAGACGTCTTCGAGGGACGGCTCGTCGTTGCCGGGGTAGCGGTAGGTGACGTGGCGGAATTCCACCCCGCGCCGGAATGGCCGGGCGACGGGGACGGGCTCGGCCGGGGCGGCGATGGCCGGTTTGCGGTCGAGCAGGTCGTAGAGGGTCGAGAGGTAGAGGCCGTGTTCGTAGATGCCCTGGACGCCGCCGAGGATGCCCTGGAAGGCGCCTTGGACCTGGATGATCGCGGCGCTGAAGGCGGCGAATTCTCCTATCGAGACGCGACCCCGGACGGCCAGCCAGGCGACGTAGAGGCCGGTCCCGGCCGAGGCCAGGATCGTCAGCGCGCCCCACCCGAAGCCGGACAGGTAGCGCCGGAGGAGGAGGGAGCGGGTCTCCTCGTAGTAGGTGTCGGCGGTCCGCCGGTAGCGGGTCAGGAAGTGGTCGCCGAGGGTGTAGAGCTTGACCTCCTTGGCGTACTCGTCGGTCGTCATCAAGGTGGTCAGGTAGCTGAGGACGCGGCGGGTCGGGGACTGGCGGCGCATCTGGAGGAAGCCCCACCAGCCGTAGCGGGAGCCGGAGATGAAGGCCGGGATCGGAGAGAGGAAGGCGGCCGCGGCGACCCAGGGCGACAGGGCGAACAGGATCGCCGTGATCGAGATGAAGGTGATGACCGAGCGGGCCAGGTTGAAGACCTGAGAGACCATCTGGACGGGCCGGTTGGCCGACTCGCGCTGGGCCTGCTGGAGCTGGTCGTAGTAGGCGGCGTTCTCGAAGTCGACCAGGTCGAGGGTGTTGGCGTGGCCCATGATCAGGAGCTGGACGTGGATCGCCAGGCGCTCCTGAAGAAGTTGCTGGCTGATGTTGCCGAGAGTCTGGGCCAGGCTGGAGCCGACGAAGAGGGCGGCCTGGATGGCGGCCAACCAGATCACCAGGCGGATGGCGTCGTCGCCACCGCCGGTCGCCCCGTTGACGACCGCGTCGGTGAGGGAGCGGAGCAGTTGGACCTGGGCGGCGGGGACGAGGCTCTGGGCCAGGGTCATCGTCGCCAGCAGGATCGTCAGGCGGGGGCTGGTGGCCCAGACCAGGCGGAGGACGCGGACCACGGCCCGGCCAGTCTCCCGGGCGCCACGGACGACGCTCCGCCAGCGGGGCGTGACGACGCCCGGCGGGGTCGGAGGGGGCGTGGACCCATCGGGCCCGGCGGTGACGTGGGGCGACGTGCCGTTCGGGGTCGAGCGCCGTTCGGACGGCTTCGCGGGGCGGGGGGAGCGCCCGGTCGGAGACGATGAGGGAGGGTGGAACTGGAATCGGTCGAAGGCCATGGGGGAGAGGGTCATCCTTGCGGTCGATGTGGTATGCGGCCGGGTCGTCGTTCGTGATATGTCGTGATAGGACATACAAGGACCCCGTCAAGCCGGGACAATCCCGTCACCACCGGGGAAACGCCCGGCGAACGAGTGGAGCGAAGCACATCCGGGTCCGCGCCCTGGTGATGCTCTGACCCGGGCGACATCGGCCGGGGCGCCACGTGGCCGCCCGACGGGACCGTCCCCCGGGACGACACCCTGGCCGGCCGGGGTGCCAGGGGGAAGACGGGAATGGACCCGTTTCCGGCGCGGATCGAGGGGACACGTTCGAAGGAACGCGACCGATTGACAGGCGAGAGG
>JACCVE010000162.1 GCA_013698285.1 Chloroflexia bacterium
GCACCCCGAGAGATGGTCGTGATCGCATTCGGCCGAGAAGGTCGTGGCGGAACAGTTACCCGTATGGCACCACCGGACTTCGACACGGCCCTGTGCCTTTTCTCCAGGCCGTCCCGCGAGTACATACGAGCTGGGCCGGGGCACGACGGCAATCTAGTGGCCGTCCCTCTCGACACCACTTCCCCCGGGCCCGTGGTCCGGCGCGCCCTCTCAGCCCGTGCCGCGCAGCACGGTGTTCCGCGACGCCGCGTACGAGCTCTCCAGGGTAAACGTGTCGATCGTCTCGCCCTCGGCGTCCCGCACCTCGCGGGTGATCTTCACGTCGAACCCTTCCTGGGCGAACTCGACCTGGCGCTCGGCACCCTTCTCCAATTCTGGCGAATCGGTGTAGGTGACCGTACTGCTCTCATCGATCACGTTGGTGACGTCCGGCCCGTCGACCTCCACGTCCCATTGCGGGTTGGTCCCCAGTAACCGGGTGTAGACCCGTTCACCGTCCGCGTAGATCTCGACGGCCATCCAATCATCCGTCGTGTTCTTGAACTTGAGATCGAGCGCCCAGTCGTCCTCCACATTGATCATCGCGTCCAGCCCCCGCATGCCGAACGGTTCCTCACCATAGGTCCGAATCCAATATGGGTGCTGGTAGCGCTCCGTGACCGGCATCCCCGCCCAGAATGCGGCCTGGAAGATCGTGGTCGAGACTTGACAGATGCCGCCACCGATGACCGGCGCGGTCGTCACCCCACCCCGCTCCTCGTCCGCCACGATGCCGAACCCGGTCACGAACCCGTTCTTTTCGTCGATCTTACCGACGTTTTCCACGAAACTGAATGTGCCACCGGGCGGCACCATCCACCCATTCTCCAGCTCTACCCCCCGCTCGACGTTCTGCCGCCGGGGATCGCTGGAATCAGCGTAGTAGGTCGACGACTCTCCCAATAGGTCAGGCACCTCGATCGACGTCCTGTCCTTCGCCGTGAAGTCTGGCGTGTCCTTCTCGACCGTCAGGCCAACGGAGGGTTCGCCATCGAAGATCGCGCTGACCAGGTCGTCCAGGGACGCCGACCGGTCGACCAGCCGCCCCTCGGAGGCCTGGGAGACCACCGTGATCTGACCGTCGAGGTACCGCAGCCGCACGTCCTCCGCCGGGTCGTCGATCCCTGTCGCCACCGTCCCCAGCATCTCGATCATCACGTCGGTGTCGAGCCCAAAGAGGAACGGGTCGGCCTCTGCCGGGCGCGCGGTGATCGTCAGGGCTCGCACCAGGTCGCCCCGGCCCACCTCCGTCCCTCCGCCATCCCACGTCAACTCGATGCCCGAACCGACCAACGCCTCGGCTTCCGCCCGGCCCGCCTCGGCTTCCCCATCGGTGATCGCCGGGTCGGCGCGGGACACGCTCGCCTCGACGGTCCGCACCCCCGCCACCAGGGCACTCATCACCCCGGCGACGGTCACCGTCCGGTCCACCATGGCCGACGGGACCCCCGGGACGACGACCAGCGCACCGTCGCCCGCGACGGTGACCCCGGCATCGACCGCGGGCCGGTCGATCGCCGTCGCCGCCTCCGCCACCAGCTCGGCCACGGCCCGTTCGTCGGCCACGACGGCGCCGGAACCGGGATCGACCGAGACGACCTCCCGCAGCCGGGCTTCATCCAAGGTCCACGTCCCCTCGACCGCCCGCAGCGTGAACGCCCCGGCGACGGCCGCCCGGGCATTCGGCACGCTGGCCACCAATTGGGTGGCGGTGATCCCCGGCCGCACATCGACCAAGACCAGCGCCACCGGGGCCGGGTCGAGGGCTCGCAGCCGGGCCAACAGGCGAGCCCGGCTCGCCGTCACGTCGAGGGCGACCCCATGTCGCTCGGGCAGCACGGTCGGCCCCCCGGCGGCGGCCATGTCCACCGTGGCGTCCTCTGCCGCCCGCACGATCCCGGGCGCCATCACCGCGAACGCCTCGCGCAGCGATGTCTCGTTCACGCTCACGTCCGGTTGCACATCGGCCCCGGAGAGGAGCGCCCGGACCCACTCTCGCGAACGGTTCCACCACGACCCCTGTCGCCCGTAGCCCAGGGCCGCCTCCGCCGCGGCGGCGGCATCCACATCGACCCCGACCGCCTCGGGCCGGACCTCGAACCTCTGCCCGTCCGCTTCGAACACCAGCGGCGCGGCGGTGTAATCCGCCAGCCGACCCTCCAGCATCGCCGCTACCTCGGCCCGGGTCATCCCCCCGACCGGCACCCCGGCCAGCCGCACCCCCTCATAGGTCCGGTCGGCATGGGCGACACCGTACAGGGCCAATCCCGCGATGAGCGCGGCCATGCCGGTGGCGACCACGAACATCGCGACCCGGGCGCCCCTCGCCAGACGCCGCAATGTCACACGGCTCGGCTGGCTCAAACCGCGACGGTCCGTTCCCGGGTCCGTCGTCAGGGTGACAGGGATGGTCATGGGGGCTCCGTCACGGCGACATCACGTGGGCTAGTGGTCCGACCAGCCACGACGATTCGTACCATCGAGGGGGATCACGCCGGGAGAAAACAGGGGCGAATCTCCTCGTAGGGTACGCCTTCCGGTCGGGCCTGTCGAGATCCTCCGCGTGCCACGACAGGGCGAATGCGCGAGTGCGCTCGCCTGTCTTTGGTCCGTGGCCTCGACGCGTTTGCTCGTGCCGACGAGGCGCTGGCCTCCGCACACGGTAGCAAGCTACGGGTTGGCGACCACATCGACGGTCGGCCGGGGACCACGAGCGCGTCGAGCCGTTCGACGCTTCCATACTGGCGCAAAAGCCCCGCGTGCCAGGAGACCCGCCCGATGACCGCCCCGGGCCGGCCTCCGCGTCGCCACGACCCTGCTCTCGTATGACGACGACCGGCCCCTCGGTTCGCCGCGTTCTGCCATTCACGATCCACCGCGGCCGCACCCGTGACCCCCATCCACGGCACCGCACGTGAGCGGCAACGCGCGATCACGAACGCGACCGGGCCCACACCCCGCCCCGTCCCTGCCAGCGTCCACGGTCAGGCTCTCTCCCCGACACGGCCCGCATCCTCGCTGGAGCGCCATGATAGCCGCTCCGGAGCGATCACCCCCAGCGACGAAGCCGAAAGGCCAACTTGGCAATGGACCGTGATCCGTCGTTGGAAATCGGCTCCTGCCCGGGCGTCCGGTCCGCGCCGCACCGTCGGTGCGTCGTGCCGGTGCCGGGCCTCGTTTGCCGGACGATCGTGATCCTGATAGCCTCCCACGCCGGGCCATTGCCCGGCGCGACATCGGCGGCTCCTGGACCGGCGAGATCCTTCCATCTCACCCCCACGCCTCGTCGATCCCGCTCCGACCTGACGCCATCTACCGGAGGTCTCATGTCCGACGTACCAACGACAGGTCTTCAGGTCATCGCCACCGGCGATGCTCCCGCCGCCATCGGCCCCTATGCCCAGGCGATCGTCGCCAACGGCTTCGTCTTCACCGCCGGCCAGATCCCCCTCGACCCGGCCACCATGCAGGTCGTCCCGGGCGGCATCCGCGAACAGGCCGAACGCGTGATGACCAGTCTGGTCGCCGTGCTCGCCGCCGCCGGCAGCGGTCCGGACCGGGTCGTGAAGACCACGTGCTTCCTGGCCGACCTCGGCGACTTCCAAACCTTCAATGAGGTCTACGCCGCCGCCTTCGGGACCAGCACCCCCGCCCGCAGTACCGTCCAGGTCGCCAAGCTGCCCCTCGGGGTGCTGGTCGAGGTGGAATGCGTCGCCGTGGTCACGTCCTGACCAGGACCATCCCGGCGCCCCGGCATCGCTCCGCGCTCCACCTGGATTCGCTCGGTCCCGCGCCCCGTGCTCCCACCCGGTGGCCCCACGCCGAGGTTGGCCGCCCGGTGCGGGCCGCGATATACTCAGCCCCGCACGGGCGCGTAGCTCAGTTGGTTAGAGCACGCGGTTCACATCCGCGGGGTCACAGGTTCGAGTCCTGTCGCGCCCACCCCAAGACCAAGGCACCGGCAAAATCACGAGACGGGCCGGGGCGCAACCCCGGCCCGTCTCGTATCATAGCCAGGGCATCGGCGAGTCTCGACATATGGTAGACCAGTACAGGCAACACCGCAGACCAGTTGACAGAACAGCGGCACAGGCAGAGGAGCCTGTGCCGCTGTGTCGTTCGGGACGTTCGCTAGTCGCGGTTGGCCCCCGTTTTCCACGCGCTTACACGCGCTTACTTGATGAGGCGGATCACCGCGATCCCGCCATCACCCTTGACCCAGGTGTCCTCGGATGGCCCACTGACGAGGTAGTCATTGACCAGTCTCCCGAAGTACTGGACACCGTTCCCGCTGCCGGTCATCGTGATGTAGAACGCGGCGTGGGCGACGACGTACAGCTGTTTAGCATGGGCGTCGTCCTGCGGCGGATCGTTGACCGCCAGCGGCAGAAGCATGACGCAGTTGGTCAGTTGGGCGGGCTTACAACCATTGACGCCCTCGACCTCGTAGACGATCTGGCCCTGGGCGGACCCCTCCTTGTGCGTGAACCAACTCGGCACCGTCTTGTCCTTGTTCACGACAGAGTCGGCCGCGCCGTTGAAGTCCGACGCCTTCGCCTTACACCCGGCCTGCTTCTCGACGGTCGTGCTGCTTTCGGCGCCATTCGCGATGTTGTTGTCGTAGATCTTGTACGTGACATTCTTAGCCGCCGTGTTGATGACCCACTTGCCATCGACCTTGACCAGGACCGGCGGAGTGTTCGCATTGATCGTCGTGCCGAGGGCGCTGAGCACGGCCCATGGCGACGTTGCGCACACGAGGAACGGCCCGTCCCCCGGCGGCTTCGCCAGGCGCTCCACCCGAGCGGTGGCTTCGGCCGAGGTGCTGATCGAGTCCGGCCCACCGACGACCTTGATGAAGAACGTGTCGTGCTTTTCCTTGACCTTGACGTGGACGCCCTTCGCCCCGGGCAGCACGGGCGCATGACAATCCCCGCCGCTCCCGTCGTCAGTCATGGTGACGGCACCGACG
>JACCVE010000211.1 GCA_013698285.1 Chloroflexia bacterium
CGCCGTGGCTGGCGACCAGGGACAGGGAGGGAAGGGATCGCCGGGCGGCTGGCTGGTCCGGCCCGGCGGGAAAGGATGTCGAGTTAGGGCCAGCCTGCCCGGCGCAGCGCGATCAAGGTGATTGAGACCCCGCCGAGCAAAGCGATGATCGTCAGGAGCAGGGTGGATTCCACCGCCGCCGTCCGGGTCCCGGTGCCCGTGTTCGGCAATCCGGAGACGCCCCCGGCCGTTCGGGTCGCGGCGACGGTCGGCGCGATCCCCGCTGTCGCAGTGGCCGTCGGAGCGCCCGCGTCCTCGGGGACGATGAACCAGATGCAACCGACCGGCACGTCGCCGATCTCCAGATTGGTCACGTTGGTCTCACTCTCGGCCAACGGGAAGTACTCGGGCGCACCCTCAATGGCACAGAACACCTTGAAGCGAGCGAAGTCACCCGGCACACCGAGCTCGACGATAGACATTCGCCGAGTGGCAAGGCCAGTGAAGATGACGATCCCGGCCGAGTTTGTCTCGGAGACGACGGGATCGCCCACCGGCTCGGCGAACACGGTGACCAGCACCCCTTCGGCCGGCTCGTCGCAGACCGTGAAGTAGTCCGCGCCGTCGTAGTCGGTCGGGCAGATCTGCGCCTCGACCGTCAGGCGTCCCTCGGGGGCGGGCTGGTCGGCGAGGATGTTGAAGAAGCTGCATCCGTAGCGACCACCGAGGCCCAGCTCGAGGGTGATGCCGTTGCCCGAGGGCTCCACCGCGAAGCTCTCGCCGCCCGCGCCGCAGCGAACCTGAAGCTCGGCGACGACCAGGTCAGCGCTGGGGAGAACTTCGGTGATCAGATAGGTGCCTGCCGCGAGATCGGTGAAACTGGTGAACCCGTCGGCGTCAGTCTTCCGCGTTTGTGACGATGCTGAGCCAGCCGGGACGGGATCGACCGTCACGTCGGCATTGGCGATCGGGCCGCAGGTGGACGGCTGAACTGGCCGAGTGGTCCCCGGCGGACAGGCGAAGATGGTCACGTCCAGCGTCCGGACGGCATCCGGGTCGAGCGGGTCGCCGTCCGACTGAGTCATCACGGCCCCGGACGGCACCGCGACCGCCACGGCGGCGCTCGCCGGGTGCGCTCCCGGCCCGACCGCGCTGACCAGCAGGAAGGTCACGATCCCGAGCGTCCACCCTCTCAGGCGTTCCATCCGGTCGTCCCTCCGCGCGGGGGACTCTCCCCAGGCATGCCGTCGACCCGGCGCCGTGCCAGGCTCTCGTCCCCGTCGGCGACCGCGTCCCGCTCATCACCGACCGCCGTCTGTCCTCACCATGACGATACCCAGCGCGACCCATCGCTGGCATCGGTACTTCTACTGATTCCGATCACACCGCGCCCGAGGGATTACGTATTCGGCTCGCCCCATATCGATGCGACCACCGTTGCGGTCGGCTCCGGTCCCCGACATCCGGGACACGCCGGCGCATCCATCGCGAGACCGGAGTTTACCGCCGAGCGCACGGCGGAATGGTCCTTGGGGATCGCCGTGAGGATCGCCGTGGGGAATGCTCCCAGGGATGGCCGGACATACCACGCGAGCGTTCACGCGGCATCCTCAGGGATGGGTATCCACCGCGCGGAGTGGGGCTCAGCCGTGCATCTGGAGCCCCGGCGAATCGGTCACCGGTGGCGACGATGGCCGAGCCGACCGGCGCCGGGCAAGGGTCACCCGCCAGTCGCCCGGCCCGCGCACGTCACCTCAGCGACCGGCGTCACGCTCCGGCGACACACTGGCGGGGACGAGGCGGGCGAGTGCGATGGCGGTGACGGGGATCGCGGCCGGATGCCGCGCGGCGTAGGCCCGCAGCACCGCCAAATCGTCACCAGTATCGACATCGAAGGTCGCCGGGACCTCGGCCAGGCGCAGTCCCAACGCACCGGCGCGCGCCACCAGCGCGTCCGCCGCGCTCGCCGTGCTCATCGGCACATCGCGCAGCACGTCGTGGGGGCCGCTCAGTCCGATCAGGTAATAGCCGCCGTCCGAGACCCGGCCCAGCACGAGATCGTGTGTCTCTAGTGCCCCGAACGCCGCCTCGACGCTCGCGACGGCCATCTGCGGCGAGTCAGACGCGGTAAGGACCGTCCGCCGGTATCCCGCGTCGTGGCCCCAGCGGAGCAGGTTCGCCTGTCGCTCCCCCCAGTCATCTCCCCGCTGCGGGACATGGTGGATGCGCCCCTCGCCCATCGCCGAGAGCGCGGCCATGACCGGCGAGAGGGACCGCACGACGGCCGGAAAATCGCATCCCGCCGGGGTAAAGGCCCAGCCCAGGTCGAAGGGCGGTTCCTCGCCGAGGGCGGGCGGGACGAAGCGGTGGGCGAGGTCGGTCAGGAACCCCCGGTAGAGCGTGGCCGCCGCCTCCATCCCCAGCGTCGCCCCGAGCCGGGTCTTGGTGAATCCCGGGGTCGGTTCCCGGGCCGCGATCAAGAGGAGGTCGTCGGACCTGCGGCGGATCACCGGCGTCCACCGGATCGTCGCCCGGGGAAGGGCCGCTCGCTCATCCCGGCAACCGGACGGGCTGGTCGGCGGCCAGGTCGGCCGCCCGGGCGTCGCTGCCAGGCCACCACAGGCGGCGGGAGACCCACGGCACCAGCAAGGCGGCGGCGAGGGCCACCAGGGCCAGGATCGCGGGCGGCGTCAGGTACCGCTGGATCGGGTAGAACGTGT
>JACCVE010000227.1 GCA_013698285.1 Chloroflexia bacterium
CTCGGGGGCCGATGTCGTCTACACCGACGTCCACGTCAGCCTGGGCCAGGCCAACGGTGCGGCCCGGGCGGTGGCCCTGGCACCATACAAGGTGACCCCGGCGATGATGGCGGCGGCCCGGCCCTCGGCGATCTTCATGCATTGCCTGCCGATGCACCGGGGCGAGGAAGTCGACGCGGACGTGGCCGACGGGGCACAATCCGTCATCTTCGAGCAAGCTGAGAACCGGCTCCACCTCCAGAAGGCGCTGCTGCTGATGGCCATGTGCTAGCAGCAGACGGAAGTCGGAAGAACGTCAGGATGTCGTGACGGGGAGCCTGGTCTCCCAGAAAGGCGGGACGCGGATGGAAGGGCAGGTGACGGCGGTGGCGGCATGTCCGGAGTGTGCGGCGGAGATCAGCGTCGCGGGGGTCGAGCAGGGAGAGATCGTGCAGTGCCCGGATTGCGGGTCCGACCTAGAGGTGCTGGGGACCGACCCGGTCACCCTCGGCCTGGCCCCCGAAGAGGGTGAGGACTGGGGCGAGTAGCGCCCCGGCGAAACGACCGGGTCGGAGATGTCCGGTCCGGCCGGGACGGGGACCCGGCGAACCCGTCCTTCTCAGCCCGACGCGGTCCGGGCGATGAGCGCGTGACGAGGATCTGACGAGGACGAGACGGGGCCGGCCCGGGAACCTGACGGGGACGACGCGGAGACGGTGGCGAATGGGGCCGGCGAGCGGCGGGTCCCGGCGATACGGACGGGAGACTTCACGGTGGAACAGGCGGTCGGCGTGCTCTGCACGCGGGTACGGGTCGAGGAAAAGGGCATCATCGCGGCGCTGGCGGCGGCCGGCATCCCGGCGATCCCCTTCCCACCGACCGACCTCCGCCTGGCTCTGACTCCCGACCCCTGGCACCCGGATGCTCCCCGGGGCACCATCCCCGGCCCCGACGGCACGTCGCTGCCAGTCATCCTCGACCGGTGCCCGAACCGGGTCGTGGCCGCGACGATCCTGCCGATCTGGCGCGCCCTCGGCGTGCCGATGCTCGATGCCGGCCTAGCGGCGACGGGGACCAGGGCATCGGTGGCCAGCGCCCTCGGCGCCGCCCACCTGCCCCGGCGCGTGACCCGGCTGGTCTTTGGCGAGGAGGCGGCGCTGGCCGCCGCCCGGGAGTTGGGCATCCCCGTCACTCTCCTGCCGATGACCCCGGGCGACCGGGCCGTGCCGCTCTGGGACGACGACACCGCCGAGGCGGTGCTGGAGCACCGGGCCATCCTCGGCTCGACCCACGAGGGCGTCGCCCTGCTCCAGGCCGGCACCCCGGCCGGCGCCGAGCGGACGACGGTGCTGGTGCTGGACGGCACGGCGGTGGCCGCTTCGGGCGGACCCGGACTGGGCTACGAGGTCCGGCACCTGGCCACGGCGGTCGCCCTCGCCCTCGGGGCCACGATCGCTGGCGTCGAGATCGTCATGGGTCCCCACGGGCCAGTGGTCTGGGATGTCCAGCCCGTGCCGGAACTGCGGGCCATGACCCCGTTCGAATCCGGCATCTCAGACCTGGGCGGTCTGGTCGCGGCCCGGCTCAGCGCCCGGTGGCCCGGTCTGTCCGGCGTTGTCACGTCGGCCGGCGTGTCCGGCGCCCAGGACCAGAGTGTCGTCCCGATCGGCGTCACGGCGATCGGCCTCTCCGGGGGCCTCGAGCTGGCGGAGGGCATCGCGGATGGTATCCCTCTCGCCGTCTGAGTTGGACACGGCGACCGGCTCTCCCGGCGATGTGTCCAGCGATCAGGTGAACGCCGTGGTCGGAGACTCCTTCGCCACCGCTGACCTGACGACCGGCGACGACGCGGCGGACGGGGCCGACATCGCGCTGCTGGAGGGTCTGGTCAGCATCGAGTCGCTCTCCGGGGCGGAGGACGCGGCGGTCGGCTACCTGGTCGGCGCGATGGCCGACCGGGGATTCGACGCCCGCATCGACCCGGCCGGCAACGCCGTCGGCACCGTCGGCTCGGGCGAGCGGCGGATCGTGCTGCTGGGCCACATCGACACCGTCCCCGGACGGATCCCGGTCCGGATCGCGGACGGGGTCCTGCACGGCCGGGGCAGCGTCGATGCCAAGGGCCCCCTGGCCACCTTCGTCGCCGCCGCGACCCGGGCCGCCGATCGGCTCAACGCGACCGTGACCGTGGTCGGGGCCGTCGGGGAGGAGACGATGGGCTCGCCCGGCGCCAGCGAGGTCGCTACCTGGCCCGCCCCCGACGCCTGCGTGATCGGCGAGCCGAGTGCCTGGGAGGCCCTCTGCCTGGGCTATCGGGGGACGCTCTCGCTGCGATACGAGTTGGTCCGCGACGGGCGCCACTCGGCTGGCCCGGGGACGACGGTGGCCGAGGATGCGATCCGGTTCTGGGCCCGTTTGGAAGCTGAACTCGACCGTCGCAACGCGGGGGCGAGCCGCGATTTCGAGCGCGTCGGCCGCTCGCTGCGGTCCTTCACCACGGCCAGCGACGGCCTGGCCGACACGGCGACCCTGGCGATCGGGCTGCGCCTGCCGCCCGGCACCGGCGGCGACGAACTGGTGGCCATGGCCAGGGACCTGGCCGAGGACGCAACGGTGACCTCCGACGGCCATCAGCACGCCTATCGGACGGACAAGCGCTCCGCACTGGTGCCCCCCTTCCTGCGAGCGATCCGGGCCGAGGGCGGCATGCCCCGGTTCACGGTCAAGCTCGGAACCTCGGACATGTCGGTGGTCGGGCCGGCCTGGGGCTGCCCGATCGTCGCCTACGGACCGGGGGACGCCTCGCTCGATCACACCCCAGAGGAGCGCCTGCCGCTGGCCGACTACCTGCGGGCGGTC
>JACCVE010000238.1 GCA_013698285.1 Chloroflexia bacterium
GCTGCGCCCTTCTCAGAACAATCGTATCCCGCATCGAACAACATTTTCGCCTGTTGGGCGCAGCAAGCAGCGCCCCTACGGTTTTCCCGCCCGTCCCGGACCGATCGGCCCGGCCCCTACACTGTCGCTTCCCAGAGGATGATCCCCTCTCGCTCGACGTGGCGGGCGGTCCGGTCTGCCACCAAGGCCTCCAGGTGGGCCCGCAGGGCCCAGCGCAGCTCGCCGGGGTTCGCGTAGGGGCCAAGGACCGGGTTCGCGGCCTCGATCGCCCGGGCCAGGCTCACCGGTTCCCGCGCCCCCGCCAGCAGGTCGGCGGTGAAGGCGGTCGCGTCGTCGACCCATGCCTCGCTGGCGTCCAGGAAAGCCGTCACCTCGTCACCGCGCATCGGTGGGTAGTGGCAGCCGAGCATCAGCTCCGGCGCCAGCCGCCGCAGCGTCGCGATCGAGCCCCGGTAGGCGGCCACGTCGTCGTAGGGCGGCGCGGCCAGGTGGCCCCCGTCCGTGTCGAGCTGGCTCCGGCCGAAGACGGCATCGCCGATCAGGGCATAGTCCCGGGCCGGCTCGTGCAGGCAGATGTGGCCCGGCGAGTGCCCCGGGACATGGTGGACCGTCAGGTTGGCGTTCCCCAGCGGCAGGCGCTCGCCCGCCCGGAGGACGGTGTCGATCGACTCCCTCGGCCCCATCCAACTCGCCAGCCGGTCGAAGGTCTCCTGGTCGTAGCGGAGGCCGTAGGGGGTGAAGCCGTCGTAGCGCTCCGCGGTCAGCGTCGCCGGGTCGCTGGCCCAGTGCAGGTCGTCGTGGTGGCAGGCCAGCATCAGGTTGGGGAACAGGCCCCGCGCGGCGTGGGTGCCGCCGATGTGGTCGGCGTCGGCGTGGGTGATCACCAGCATCCCGACGTCCGCGACTCGCCGCCCCAACGCCTCGATCGCCGGCCGGTAGACCTTGGCCGGGGTGGTGGCGATCCCGGCGTCGATCAACGCCACGTCGTCCCCGACCAGCAGATACGACGCCATCGGCTTGGTCCCGATCGCCCAATCGACCCGGAACAGGCCGTCGGCCATCTCCACCGGCCCGGTCGTCACCGCGTTTGCCATCGTCGTCCTCCTCGTCCATCTCGACCGGGCACGATCCCGGCCGGTCCCATCGCTCGCCGCGTCCGCGCCGGGCCGGGCTGGGTGGCCACGGATTCGCCCACGCCAGGGCATATCTTGCCAGATCGACCAGACCGCCAGCCGATCCCGGACCGCGTCCCCGGCGACCGCGCCGCCCTCCTGACCGTGGTCGCCGGGGCCCACATTCGCCGTCGCACGGTGCCGCGGCGTGGGGTCAGGCGTTAACGTCGCTTGAACCGGGGCCCGCCGCTAGCGTATTCTGACCGATCGACGGTCCGGATTTCCCACCGACGTGTCGTCGCGGCGTGGACGATCGGGACCGGTCGTGCCCGGCCCGTCCGACCCGGGGCATCACCCCCACCGAGCGGCGTCGCGGGGCCACCACGCGGCGGGGTCACGCCACGGGCCACCCCGGCCACGTCTCGACGTCCCGATTCCATCCGTGCCAGCAGCCGATCGGTTTCCAGTCACCTGGCGTGGGGAGAGAGGCAAGCGGTGGTGCGGAGCTTCTTCCACCGGCATGGCAAGTTCCAGCCGGTGGCACCCGACGACGGTCGGGCCGAGCAGAAGATCCCCGACGACCTGTGGGTCAAGTGCCCACGGTGCCAGGAACTGCTCTATTCCAAGCAACTCGAGCAGAACGCCCGGGTCTGCCCGAAGTGCGCCTATCACTTCCGGCTCCGGGCCCGGGAACGGATCTTCCTGCTCGCCGACGACGGTACCTTCCACGAGTGGGACAAGGACATCGCCCCGCGTGATCCCCTCGGCTTCGCCGACGGCAGCGGCACCTACGCCGAGAAGCTGGTCACGACGCGGCGCAAGAGCGGCGAGACCGAGGCCCTGGTCACTGGCAGGGCCACGATCGGCGGCCACCGCGTCGCCCTGGCCGTCTGCGACTTCGACTTCCTGGGCGCCAGTATGGGGTCCGTCTTTGGCGAGAAGCTGGTCCGGGCCATCGAGCGGGCCGGGGACCGCAACATCCCCCTCCTGACCATCTCCGCCTCGGGCGGGGCCCGGATGCACGAGGGCATGTTCTCGCTGATGCAGATGGCCAAGTCGGTCGCCGCCCTGGCCCGGCTGGGCAACGCGGGCGTCCCCCATATCTCCCTCCTCACCGATCCCTGCTACGGCGGCGTCACCGCCAGCTACGCCACCGTGGCCGACGTGATCCTGGCCGAGCCGGGCGCCCTGATCGGCTTCGCCGGGCCCCGGGTGATCGAGCAGATCACCAAGCAGAAACTGCCCGAGGGCTTCCAGACCGCCGAATTCCTGCTCCAACACGGGATGATCGACCTGATCGCCGAGCGGACCAGCCTGCGGACCACCCTGACGACCCTGCTAGCCCACTATGGCCGGGCCGCCGACCACCAGGCGATGCTGAATCCGGCGCCGCGCCATCGCCCGTCGGAGGTGGCCCTGACCCTGACCGAGCAGGGCGTCGTCGCCGCCCACGTCCCGGCCCTCTCCTTGGCGGGACGCTCCGTCTCGCACGCGGAACCATCTCCCCACCATGAGTGACCAGGTGGACGACCTCGTGAGCGCTCACTCCACCGCGCTGATCGGCGTCAACGGCGGCCCGCCCGCGGTCACCGGCACGGCGCCGCGGCCGACCGCCTGGGATCGGGTCAAGCTGGCCCGCCACCCCGAACGTCCCCGCACACTCGACTACATCGAGCGGCTGACGACCGGGTTCATCGAGATGCACGGGGACCGGAGCGCCGGTGACGACCAGGCCCTGATCGGCGGGATGGCCCAATTCGGGGATCGCACCGTGATGGTCCTCGGCCACCAGAAGGGCCGAGCCACCAACGAGAACATCGCTCGCAACTTCGGCATGCCCCGTCCCGAGGGCTACCGCAAGGCCGAGCGCCTGATGACCCACGCCGCCAAGTTTGGCCTCCCCGTCGTGTCATTCATCGACACTCCCGGCGCCGACCCAGGCATCAGCTCGGAGGAGCGCGGCCAGGGCGTCGCGATCGCCGAGAGCCTGCTGACGATGGCCGACCTGCCCGTGCCCCTGGTCGCGGTCGTCATCGGCGAGGGCGGCTCGGGCGGGGCCCTGGCGATCGGCGTCGCCGACCGCCTGCTGATGCTGGAGAACGCGATCTACGCCGTCGCCTCGCCGGAGGGGTGCGCCGCGATCCTCTGGAAGGACGCCGCCAAGGCCCCGGAGGCGGCCGAGACGATGCGGATCACGGCCCCGGAACTGCTCCGCTTCGAGATCATCGACGCCGTGATCCCCGAACCGACCCCCGCCCACCTGGCCGCCGAGGCCACGATCAAGGCCGTCGGCGCCGCCATCGCCCACCACCTCGACGCCCTGGAATCGGCCTACCTGCGCGGCGACCCGCGCGGCGGCGACCGCCTCCGCGCCGACCGCTACGCCAAGTTCCGCCGCATCGGCTCCTGGCGCGACGGGCCGTTCTGACGGGACCGGCCCATCGGCGTCACGCGCTATCCTTCCTCGACCCCCCGGGATCGCATCGTCACGCGTCGCCGATCCTGATGCGAACGCACCCTGCCGTGGTCGCCGACCCTCCGCGACGGGCAAAGGGGAGCGACGAACCCAACCGGCACCGCGCCGCGCCACCTGGCCGCTCGGTGACAAACGCGCACATGGTATGGAGGGGAGGACACGAGGCACGATGCCGGAGGGCTGGGACTGGGACGAGACGCTCTACCTCGGCAGCGCCCCCTTCTACGTTCGGGGCCGGCCGCCCTACGCGCCGAGCCTGGCGAGCGAACTGGCGGAGCGGCTCGCCCTCGACGGCCACGGCCGCCTGCTCGACGTCGGCTGTGGCCCGGGCGTCCTCTCGCTGGCCCTGGCCCGTTTCGTCGCCGAGGCGGTGGGCCTCGATCCGGACTCCGGCATGCTGGCGGAGGCGCAACGGCGGGCCGCCGAGGCAGGGGTCGAGAACGCCCGCTGGGTGCGGGCTCGGGGCGAGGACTTGCCGGCCGGCCTCGGCAGCTTCCGGCTCGTCACCTTTGGACAATCCTTCCACTGGATGGACCGCGCCCGGGTGGCGCCGGCCGTGTTTGGCATGCTTCAGCCCGGCGGGGCCTTCATCCACGTATCCGACGTCAAGGAGTCCCGCGACGGTTCCCGTGGCCTGCCCCATCCGGAACCCCCGTACGCGGCGATCCGAGACCTGGTCCGGCGGTGGCTGGGTCCCGTGCCGCGGGCGGGACGGGGGCTGCTGCGGCACGGCACCCCGGGCGACGAGGAAGCGGTCCTGGCGGCCGCCGGGTTCGCCGGCCCGGAGCGGCTGGTCCTACCGGCGGGCGATTTCCGGGTCCTGGGCGAGGACGATGTCGTCGCCTGGGTCTGGTCCCTGTCCAGCTCGGCACCGCACCTGTTC
>JACCVE010000262.1 GCA_013698285.1 Chloroflexia bacterium
GCACCGCACCTGTTCGGCGACCGCCGCGGCCAGTTCGAGGCCGACCTGCGGAGGGTGCTTCGCGGCGCCTCGCCGACGAACACGTTCGCGGAGCGGCCGCCTGCCACCGAGGTGCGGGTGTGGCGAACACCGGAAAGGGGTCACCCGCTCAGATGACGGCAGCCCCCCAGGTGATCCGCCGTTTGCGGACACACCCTAGACACCGACCACAGACACCGACCACTGGCGATCACCTCTTCGTCGGATTCACCGGACCCTCGCGCCCCGGCACGTGACCTGGTGATTACCCCTCTTCGATGACGCCCGGTTGTCCGTGAGCGGTCGCCAGGGCCACGACGTAGGCGGGGGACAACTCCCAGTATCGCGCCCAGCGGATCGTCTCCACCGGGTCGGCGAGGTCGTCACCCGTCGTCAGGACCGTCGCCCCGAACGAACGGCCGTCGTCGGTGCGGACGCGGACAGGTTCGCCACCCGCCATGTCCTCGTCGGCGGCTACGGCCAAGAGGATGCCCCAGGCCCGGTCCAGGCCCACCTCGTCCCCGGCAGCCGCCTCGTCCCCGAGATCACCGACGCCACCGGTGACGATCCGCGCCCGGGCGACGAACCGTGCCCCCGGCCACCGC
Source organism: Chloroflexia bacterium (assembly GCA_013698285.1). Lineage (GTDB taxonomy): Bacteria > Chloroflexota > Chloroflexia > Thermomicrobiales > UBA6265 > JACCVE01. The sequence goes on from JACCVE010000262.1 coordinate 624, forward strand.
TGCCGCACCCGCTCCGGGTCCATGTCCGCCCCGTGGCAGAATCCGTGTCGTGGCGTCTCCATCGGCCGTCGCTCTCCCGTCAGTCATCTGGCGGGGCCCGTTCGGCCCCATGCCACGCGGCTCGTCAGAACGGCGGCGGGGACTCGGTGAAGCCCATGGGCGGCGGGGACACCGGTGCATCGCGCGCCATCATCAGGACGCCGAAGCGGCCCATCCCGCCCGGGTCGATCAGCCGGAACACGGCCGATTGGGCCTGATAATACGTGGCCGGGTCCGTCGCCGGGTCGGCCTGGAGGCGGAGCAGCCAGTCTCCCAGGCCAAGCGAGGCCAGGAAGGCGCCCTGGGTGGTCAGGCCGACCGTCTCGGCACCCGCGGCCCTGCCCGCCTGCTCGAGGGCCGTGAAATCGACGTGGGCCGTCAGGTCCTGCTCCCCCACCAGTCGGAACGGGTCGTCGCTGACCGTATGGCCGCTGTAGGCGCGCAGCGTGCCGCCGAGGCGGTGGCCGCTGAACAGCGTCGGGGCCGGGTAGCCGTAGTCGATCACCAGCGCGTAGCCCCGCCCGACGCCCCGGCAGGCCGCGCCGAACCAGTCCGCCGCCGCCGGGCTGACTTCGAGGCGGTCCCCCTCGGCCAGGGTGACACCATCGGCCGCCAGCGCCGCCTGGAGCGAAGCGGCGTATCCCGCGTCCGCCGGCGCCCCCTCGACCTCGACGAACCCCCGGGCCGCGTCGGACCAGGCGACGAACGCCTCCCGCGGCCCATCGCCCCGCACCACCAGGCGCCGGACCGGGAAGGCGTCGGCCACCTCGTTGGCCAGGGCCAGGCCGGTGATCGGCGGGGCGGCGGCCTCCTCCGCCGGGTCGATCGCCTCGACCTGTCCCGCCAGCCCCACCTCCCGCATCGCCGCCATTGCCTGCTCCCGCCGGAACGGGTTGGCCTCGACCAGGCGATACCGGACCGCGGCGGCGACCTCGGGCCGCTCGACGTGCAGGCTGGCCAGGATGTCATAGGCCAGTCCCCCGACCCCCGCCCCGTACTCCCGCACCGTGAATGTGTCCGGATGGCCGAGCCGCTCCCAGCAGTCGGCCACCTGCCGGGCCAGGGCGAAGCCAAACATCGGGTGCAGCTCGGGCGCGGTCAGGAAGTCGCCCCCCCGGCCCGGCCGCCGCCGCTCGCCGACGTAGTAACCCGCCCCCGGCAGGTAGAGCGCCATCTGCATGAACCGCTCGAACGGGATGCGACCGCCCGCCCGGTCGATTTCGGCCCGGATCGCGGCGACCACCTCCGGGTTGCCCAGGTCCGGCTCACCAGTCGTGCCCGGTGACCCCGCATCATCGGTCGTACCCGGGGTCCGCGGGTGGTCGTCGTCCCGGATCGCCGTCGGTACGGCTCCTCCCCCGTTGTCCCGGCGGTTTACCCCATCACCGCTCTCCCCTCGCCCCATCATCACCCCTCGCCTCAATCGCGCGGTCCGGTTGGTCCCCCGCCATGGGCCCCCTGACGGGTCGTCGTGGGGCACCATTCCGGTCTCCGGCCAAGGCTCGTGCCGTGGCTGGCATACTTCGTGATATCAGGGGTCATACTGGCATACCCCGACACGACGCGGGAAGCCCGGCCCGGCGCGAGATCATCGGTCGATGATCGTGGCGAAAGCCGATCCTCGATGGCGCTGGCCGGGGCACGAACGACATGGGAGGACGAGCGATGATGAGGATTCCCCGGGAAGAGCGGCACGACGTGGCCTTCGTGATGGGGGCGATGGCCGGCGGCGTGGCCGCCGCGACCGTGACCTTGTTCCAGGCTCCTCAGTCCGGGGCGAGGACGCGGGCCGACCTGGCACGGGCCCTCGGCCGGGTGGGTCCAGTGGTCTCCTCGGCCCTGTCCGCGGCGCGAGACGGCCTCGTTGCGGTCGCCCGGGGAACGGGCGCCACGGCGGACCAGGCGCGGGCCCGGGCGGCGGGCACCCTCTCCGCCGCCGGCCGCATCCTGCCCGGGCATGACCGGGACGATCCGGCCCAGGCGACCGACGAGTTGCCAGCCGTCGACGAACTGGTGGCGAGCGCGCCGACCGGCACTCGCCCCGCGGCCATGACTGGCCCCCTGGCCGCCCGGCCCTTTGGGGAGGGTCCGATCGCTACCGGAGGCGGACCGGTCGGGTCGGCCGCCGAGGCCGCCGTCGTCCTGGAAGCCGCGGCATTACGGGGTCGGGACGGGTCCATGTCCGGTGCGCCGGTCGACCAGGTCATCGATGGCCCCCGTCCTGCGAACGTGAGTCCCGATCGCTGATGCATCGCGCCGTGTGGCGGCCGCGACAATACGTATCCGGCGGCCATTCGTCGCCGATAGGAACCGTGGATCACAGGAGGTTTTCGAGATGATCGGACGAGCGCGGACAGCGTTGAAGTTCTTTGTCTATGGGCTGGTGGCGGGGCTCTTCTTCGCACCCCGCAGTGGCGACGAGACGCGGGCTCAGGTCTTCGCGTGGGCCAACCGGACCGTCAAGGATGTCGTCGGGAACGTCAGCGGCGGCAACGACGCGTAGGACCCCGGCCGAAACGCGTGGGGAACCAGACGGGCCGGTCCACGGCGTGGACCGGCCCGTTCGCACCCGGGACTCAGACGTGCGCGGCAGCCCCGGACGCACCGGGTTCGTCACGGTGACCTGTCGTCGCGACCGGTGATCCGGCGTGGGGATGCCGACCGGCGAACGTGGAGGATGGAGCGGACGTGATCCCCATCGGCGACGAGCCCCACGGGCGGCGGCTCACTCCGGTCGTGACCTACACCCTGTTGGCCCTGAATGTCCTGGTCTTCATCTATGAGATGACCCTGTCCCAACGCGGGCTGGGCCGGTTCTTCGCCGAGTGGGCGGTCGTCCCGGCCTCCGTCAGCGCGGGGAACGACCTCGTCACCCTGGTGACATCCCAGTTCCTCCACGGCGGGTACGCGCACATCATCGGCAACATGCTCTTCCTCTGGGTGTTCGGCGACAACATCGAAGACATCATGGGGCATGCCCGGTTCGTCGTCTTCTACCTGTTGACCGGCGTCGTGGCCGCCCTGGCCCAGGTGGTGATCGACCCTGGCAGCACCATCCCCCTCGTCGGGGCCAGCGGGGCCATCTCCGGCGTCTTGGGGGCGTATATCGTCCTGTTCCCCTTCGGCAAGATCCGGACGGCGATCCTGATCGGGTTCATCCCGATCATCTTCCTGACTCCCGCCTGGCTCCAGATCGGCCTCTGGGCCCTGATCCAGTTCTTCAACGGCTTCGCCGCCTTCAACGTCCGGAGCCAGGAGGTGGGCGGCGTGGCCTACTTCGCCCACATCGGCGGGTTCCTCTGCGGTGCCCTGGTCATCTGGTTCTTCCGTGACCGCGACTCCCACGAGCGGCAGCGGGCCGCCCGCTCCGGCCGGGGCGGCCCGACGTTCGAGCGCCTGCCCCGCCGGGCGAGCTGACAGCGTCCAGACGTGCGCCTGTCCCTCCAGCCAGCGCACGTCTACCGGCACGATGATCCATCGCCGGAAGCACACCATGGTGCCCCGTCTCTGCCCCGTCGATCGTGAAGGCCACCGGCGGCCCGCCGGACAGTGGCCGTAGCCCAATGCTCGATCCAGGGACGATCGGGGGACGCACCGGCGAGACGCCACCCGGCCCGGTGCGGTAGGCTTTTCCCGACACCGGCGTCACGGCCGCGGCACGGCACCCCACGCCAACGGCCGGCTAGCCACTGTTCCGGGATCCCCGACCACTGACCCTTCGGTCTACCGTCTTCCGTCTTCCGACTCTCGTCCAGGAGGCCGACTGGATGTCCCAATTCTTGCGCATCGTCCGGGTCGATGAAGACGCCTTCACCGACGCCTGCTTCGACTTCGTGACCGACCCCCGCGGTTCCCGCACCCAACGGCCGGTCGTCAAGGAACTCGACGACCTGATGCCCGACGTCGTCGATGTCCTGGAGGCGATGCTGCTCGACGGCACCGAGGACCGCCAGGACATCGCCGACTACGTCCACGCCATCTTCGCCGACCCCGGCACCGCCCACCCCTACACCGTCGGCCCGGACGAGCGGTCCTGACCGGGCGATGAGCTGACCGCGCGTCGTCCCGAGCGACGGCGAGACAGGTCGCTCCAGCGACGTATTGGGCGCGGATTCCACGAGGGCGATCACTCGCGTACGCCCACGATCCGGAGCACCTCCGCCACGACCCGGTCGAGTGGGATGCTGGTATCGATGACGTGTCCCGCGCCTCTCCGCAACAACGGCTCGACGGTGTGAATCAGATCCAGCGTGCGCGCGACCTCCCCGAGGCGTTTCCCAAACGGATTGGTGGTCCGCGTGGCGAGCCGCTCGACGATCACCCCGGCGGGCACCGTCAGCAGGATGATGTGGTCGAATCGCGGGTAGAACAGTCCCTGGTTTGGGGAACACCCACCGAGGAAGAGCACCCCGGTGTCGTCGGTGGCCAGGAGGTCGCGGATGCGATCCTCTCGCCAGACCCAGTCGAGGCCAGGTCCTAACCCGGTCAACTCGTCATCCGGGACGCTGACGACCTCCGATAGCCCGGAGGCGTCGGCGTCGACGGCTCGATAGCCGCGTGCGGCCAGTGCTCCGATCACCGACGACTTCCCGGTTCCCGACATGCCCGTGAGCAAGACCCGTTTCACGGCATCACCGTTGCCTTCACCGATGCTGACGTTCGATCACCCACGACAGAGGTCGTGGGGACGAGACCCCTTTCGCC
>JACCVE010000319.1 GCA_013698285.1 Chloroflexia bacterium
GAGCCGACGCCCGAGGTCCTGGCCATGGGCGGGCTCCTGGGTGCGGCGAAGACCGAGCACTACGAGATCGCGAGCTACGCCGCCCTGGTGCAGATGGCGAAAGATCTGGGCGAGAAGGAGGTGGCCGCCCTCCTCCAGCAGACGCTGACGGAAGAGGAGGCCATGTCCAAGCGGGTCACGGCGCTGGCGAAGGCGACCGGCAAGGAGATGAAGGCGTCGGCCGCGGACTAAGAGCGTGTTTCAGAACCGGATAGGCGTGGCGCGTGGCATCCTTAGGGTCATGAAGACTCAATCCCTTACATGTCGGCTCACTCGCGCCCTCGGTGAAGCCGTCTCGTGTCAGGGGCACCCGCGGGGGCACCATAACTCCCCCTTGCGGCCCGAAACAGTCATTCACCGATCCCGCGCCGGCCCAACCGGCTCCACGAGGAGCGATGAAACGCCGCGCGCCCAACTGCACAGGGAGAAAGCGTATGGCCACCACCGCACCGGTCCCACTGGATCTGGAGCATGTCGAAGACGCCGCGGGCGTCCTGCTCCGGTCCTTCGCCGCCGATCCCGGGCTGTGCTTCGTCCTGCCCGACGCCACCGACCGCGACCGGCTTGGCCCGTCGCTGGCGCGCGTGGTGGTCCGCTATGCGGTGCGCTGCGGCGCGCCGCTCGTCACCCCGGACGCGGTGCGCGGCGTGGCACTTTGGTTCCCGCCCGACGCGCCCGCGCCGACCGACGGCGACCTCGCCGAAACCGGTCTCGCCGCTGTTCCCGCGCAGGTCGGCCCGGAGGCCTGGCGGCGATTCAAGCGCCTGCTGGACCACCTCGACGCGCTCCACTCGCGCCACGCGCCGGAGCCGCACTGGTACCTCGCCATGCTCGGGGTCGATCCGGCCTGGCAGCGGCAGGGGATCGCCGAGGCGCTGATGCGCCCCGTCTTCGCGGCCGCCGACCGCACCGGCGTGGCGTGCTATCTGGAGGCGCCAACCGAAGGCAATGCCCGCTACTACGCGCGCCGCGGCTTCCGCGTCATGGCGGAGACCGACGTTCCGGACAGCGACGTCCACGTCTGGCTGATGCGGCGGGAACCGGAGCGGCATGGGTGCTCATGAGCCATGGGCGATGGCGCCCTTCCCTTCGCACTGCCTGCCCTCTGTGGGGTGGGGCAGCCAGACCGTACGCCTCGTGATGCCTAGGCTCATGCCACCTCCCCCGGTTTTGCAACACGCTCTTAGTGCCCCTACAAAATGTTTGTGGGACCGGGAATAGGTGTTTACGAGCGGCCGGTGATCCGGGGCGATGCTGGAGACGTGAACTCCATGCCCGACGTTGAGGACGACCTATGGCGAGATACGACCCAAACCATCATCACCGGCGCTCGGTCCGCCTCCGTGGGCATGACTATTCGGATGCCGGACTGTACTTCGTGACCATCTGCACGGCGCGGCGCGAACCCGTCCTCGGGAAGGTTCGTGATGACCGAGTGTGCCTCAGCGACTTGGGAAACCTCATCGCGGCAGAATGGATGGCATTGCCCGGCCGGTTCCCGACCATTGCGCTGGACGCATGCGTCGTTATGCCCGACCACCTGCACGGGATCATCATGCTCGGGGCCGTCCCGTTGGATGAGCGGAATCAAGGACCATCTGCAAGTTCGCCAACGTTGGGCCAGGTAATCGGGGTCTTCAAGTCCGTGTCGGGCATCGCCGCGAATCGCGTGTCGGGTCGCTCCGGCGCATCGTTCTGGCAACGCGACTATTACGAACGCATCATCAGGGACGATGCGATGCTGGACCATGCCCGGCGCTACATCGAAACCAATCCCGCGCGGTGGGCGGCCGATGACCGTCCCAGGCCAACGCCTTGATATCGCGACGAGGCCCGTACCTTCCAAGGCACAGCGTTGTAGGGGCGCTGCTTGCTGCCCCCTCTGGCCAAACACACGTCACAATATGGAACGTGCGCACCCTGAAACGGGTGCCACTTGCCACGACCGGCGGTTAAACAACGATCCTCGGAACGCCGGACATGCCGCCCCTCTCTGCTATGCTTCCCTACCCACCCTCGTCGCCCCGACCCATCCCCCAGGATCCCACCGTGCCGACCCGCCAGGGCCGCCTCGAACTCACCTGGGCCAACAAGCACCTCCGCCTGCTCGCCCACGACGACGGCGCCTACGAGTGGGTCCCCCCCGCCGACGAGCGCGTCGCCGAGGTCCGCCTCCTCCATGACGCCGGCACGGTCGGCCAGGTCGCCTCCGCCGCAACGTAGGCCCGCGCCCCTGACGACCTCCCCATCCTCTGGTCCACCGACCAGAACTACCACCCCAACTTCGTCGCCCGCAAATCCGACGGCACCCACTGGGTCATCGAGGTCAAGGGTAACCGCGACATGACCACCCAAGAAGTCCTCGACAAGCGCGCCGCCGCCCGTCGCTGGGCCAACAACGTCAACGCCGACCTCGCCGTCTCCCCCGACACCTGGCACTACCTCCTCTCCGAAGCCGACATCGCCTCCTCCCACGCCTCCTGGCCCGCCCTCAAAGACATCGACCCCTGACCGTCCCCATGCCACCATCTCCCGCTTGAACCACCAAACTTCGTAGGGGCACCGCTTGCTGCGCCCTCTAGGATCTACGATTATTTCGGTATGACCATGCGTTTCCGAACAACGACGGAGGGGAGGACCTTGTGTCCTCCCGAGTTTCCCGACCGCCCACACCACCTCCCGCACCCCGTCCCACCACCGCCTACTCGGCCCCATACCCGCCGATTGTTACCGCTACCCCACGCCACCATCACCTCACCAACCACCACCATCCTCTATTCTCACCACATTCTGTAGGGGCGCTGCTTGCTGCGCCCTCCACGACGTACGCGCGTTCCGATCTGGAAATCTATCTCGCCACACGACGGGGATATCAAACGCCCGTGTCGGCCGCCGGTCGGCGCGAAGCGCTCAATCCAAATCGAACCCGCGTTTCGGCCACCGGGCGCAGCAAGCGGCGCCCCTACCGGCGTTTGTGACCCACTGTCTCCCTCTTGCCCTCGATACAACGACCATGTGCCAACACCGCACACGATGTTGACCGGTAGGTGATCGACAATCGATCATCTGTTCTGTATTCTAGTTCTCAAGCGGTCACCGGCGGCATGCGGGCGGGCCTGGGCAGGCACTGAGTGCGCCCCGGCTGGCCCCGGTCACCCAAGCCACCGCTGCCCCGTTCGACACCTCGCCCCCATCTCACTCCTGCATCCCGGTGCCAGTCCGGTCCTCGTCCCGGTCTCCTCCCCAGGTGATCGCCCTGACGAGAATCAGACCGCCCTGCTGGCCCCATGTTCAGACGGGCGGACCGGCGGGCCGGCGGCGCGTCCTTCCCGACCCCAGGCGGTGCGATCGCCCGGGACCCTGGCCATCCCCGGCCGGGAAGCGACGCCACGACAAGGAGAGTGGCCACGTCATACGCTCTCACCGTCTTCCGTCTTCCGTCTTCCGTCTTCCGTCGTCCGACTTCGGCCCGTGCTACCCTTAATCGAGACATCCGCAACACCGTGGCTGTGACGGAAACCGTGCCGCCGTCGCCGGCGCCGAGCGAGTCCGGGAGAGTGGGAGCCGGACCCAGGGGCGACGTCGGACATCCTTCCCGAGCCGCCGCCCGAA
>JACCVE010000323.1 GCA_013698285.1 Chloroflexia bacterium
CGCCGGCCGGCTGAACCTGCTGAACGCCCACCTGATCACCGAGCAGCGCGCCAACAAGGGCTTCGCCCTCGAGGTCGTCGTCCCGATCCCGATCGACGCCCGGCTCTGAGCGGCGGGTCAGCTCGCAGAGACGGATGGTCGCATGCCACTCGTGGCCGCGACTACCGGTTCATTTAGGCAGCGGGTTGCGTACATCGGTACCGGACCGTTCTATCAATATTGGTGATGGCTCGCACGACGGATCTCGGGTACCGTGCGATAGAGGCGAAGCCGGCGGGACACGGTCCTACCCCGCCCGAAGGGCCTCATGACGCTGGGGACGTGTCCCCGGATGTGTCACCTGGCAACGCGGGCGACCGCTGCCGGCTCACCGATGAGAGGAGAAGGATTGGGAGCGGGTAATCCGTGGATCGCGGTGACGGGCACCACAGACGTTCATCCTACTTCATCAGTCACCTGTAGCCATTTTTCCTTTTCTGGATGATACGTCCGCCGCTGCCTAACCCATCGCGGCTCGTTCGGGTCACGTGATGTCCCAGTCACGGAGACATGATGACGCGCATTGATCGATTCATCCGGACACACTTCGCTTCGTCAGCTCCTGCCGTGGAGGGTCAGGGCCTCGTCGAGTACTCATTGATCCTGTTGTTCGTCGTGCTGGTGTGCGTGGGAGCGCTGACCGGCGTGGGCACCGCACTCGTCCCCTATTATCAAAAAGTCGTGGCCGCTTTCCCATAGGGCGTCCCGGTGTCACGGACCAGCGACGCCGAGCGCTTCGGCACCTGGCGTGATCGGATTGTGTCTTTGGCGGATCAAGGGGAGGCGCCGCCTAGATCGCGCTTCCCCTGGGAGATGACGGGCAACGGTCCTGTCATGTCCTGATCGGGCAGGGACATGCGGCAACGGTTGAAGCGATCGGCGTCCTTTCTCGGAGGTAGCGAAGGCGAACCAAACTCATTGTCTCCTATCGTAAGATGATCTCGCATCGGACTCACGTGGATATGTATGACCTTCGCTGTCGAGAGAGAGCACCTCCGGTGACCGTACCCGCGATCCATGTCAACGGGCTGACAAAACGATATCCATCTGGCACCGGGGTCCACGACCTCTCGTTTTCCGTGCCTCCCGGGGAACTCTTCGTTTTCCTCGGCCCGAACGGGGCCGGCAAGAGCAGCACGATCAAGATGCTCACCGGGCTCCTCGCGCCGAGTGATGGCGTCGCTGAGGTGAATGGAGTCGATGTCGTTCGCGACCGGACATCGGCGAAGCGCCAGATCGGCTACATGGCCGAGCAACCGTTCCTCTATGAGAAGTTGACGGGCCGGGAGTTCGTCACGTTCGTCGCCGACGTCTATCGCGTTCCCCGCCGGACACGGATCGAACGCTCCGATCGTCTCCTCCAGATCCTGGAGATGTCCGACCGGGCAGACCACCTCATCGAGACCTACTCCCTCGGCATGCGACAGAAGATCGCCATCGCGTCGGTCCTGGTTCACCAGCCGCCCGTGCTGTTCCTCGACGAACCGACGAATGGTCTCGACCCCCGCAGCGCCAGGACGGTCAAAGACCTCCTGCGGGACATTTGCGCCCGGGGCGGCACCGTCTTCATGACGACCCATATCCTCGAGATCGCCGAGCAGATGTGTGACCGGGTCGGGATCCTCGACCAGGGTCGCCTCGTCGCCATCGGCACGATCGGCGAACTTCGCGACCGCCAGGGGCTACCGGATGCGTCGCTGGAGACGATCTTCCTCGACGTGATCGGCTATTCGCGCCCGATCGACTTCGACTTGTTCTCGGCGAATGGGTACGGAGAGCCAATCGACATCGAACCCGACGCGGCGACCGCGTGACTCCCGGTCTGACCCGCCGCCCGGTGTCTTTCCCTCCGGTACTCGGCACCGTCGTTCGTACCAGGGTCCGCATCGGTCTCCGGCGCATCGGTGCTGCCCGGGCTCGACATCCCATCAGGACCACGATCCAAGGCTTGACGTTAGTCGTCGCGGGTCTGATGGTCGCGGCGTCGATCGCCTTGCTGTCCCGGTCCCTCTTCACGGCCGTTCCGGCAGCGGACCAGCACCTCATCGTTGCCGCGGCCCTCGCCGCCTTGCTCAGCGCCGGCTTCATCGCCAGCTCCAGCGCGGCGCTGCAATCGATCTACCTCGCCTCGGACCTCCCCTTCTTGCTGACGCTGCCCATCCCACTCATCGTGACGTTCTCGAGCAAGTTCGTCGAGACGCTCGCCGGGACGCTGCCGATCGGATTCATCGGCTTCTGGTTCATCACGGGCTACGCCACGACGAGCGCCCGTCCACTCTTGACACTCGCGATCGGCAGCACGGTGCTCGTCGCCTACCTGGTCGTGTTGACGGCACTCGGGATCGTCATGGTCGCCGGCATCGCTCGCGTCGTTCCCGCCAAACGGGCTTGGACGGTCCTCGGCATCCTCAGCCTCTCCATCGTCGCGCTGCTCGGTGTGTGGTGGGCCACGATCGAGCGAGCTGGGACGTCCACCCCCATAGCCAACGTCGAGATCGACGAGACGGTCCAGTTTGGCACCGCCAGTTTGGTCGCCAATCTCCTCCTGGCGGGCGCTCAGGTCGAACAGACGCCGCTTGCCTGGGCGGGACGGGTGATCGCGGGGACGGATGGCCCCGCCGCCGTGATCTGGTGGAACGGGTCGCTGTTCGCCGCCCTGGCCATCGTCTCGACCGGAGTTGCCTGGTGGCTCTTCGCCATCACTTTCTCCACCGGGACGAGTGGCTTCCGGGCCGCGAGCGCACCGGCACCCCGTCCGTCCCGGCCCATTGCCCGTTGGACCGGGGTCGCGCTGTCATATCTGCCGGGACATCTCGCGACGCTGGTCCTCAAAGAATGGATCACGATGTTCCGGGATTCGCGCCGTCTCACCGGCGCCCTCTGGCCGCTCGGGTCGATCCTGGTCTACACGATCAACTTGAGTCGCGGGGCGCCGGACATGACCGACCCGGCGGGCTGGGGCTTCTGGCAATCGATCGGCCCGGTGATCCTGCTGCCGTGGGCCGCGTCACTCGGCACCGCCGCCTACGTGGTCGGCTCCGAGCACCGGGGTATCCACCTCTTGCGCGCGTTACCCATCGATGGCCAACTCCTCCTGGGCGCAAAGGTGATCGCCGGCATCGTCCCGGTCTTCACCCTGACGACGGTCGCGGCGATCCTGGTCGCCGTCAGCAACGACGCCACCCCGGTCCAACTCGGTATCGTCGTCCTGTGTATGGTCTGGTCATCGGTCGGATTTGTGACACTGGACACCTGCGCTTCGGCCCTGGCGCCGAACTTCCTGACCGACCAGGTGCAACGTTCGCTCAGGCTAAAGGGCCGGATCTATAGCTTATTCGCCGGGGCCGTCTTCGCCGTGGGCACCGCACTCGTGGTGACGTGGGTCATCATCGCCCTGGAAGGGCAACCGGCCGCGATCCGTGACCTCGAGATCCCGTCCCTCGCCGGGTTCGACCCATTGGGGTGGCCGCTGGCGCTGGCCGGCGTCGCGATCGGCGGGGGAATCATCGTCACCAGTTGGAAGATCGGCGTCCGCCGGCTCGACTGGGTCTTGAGCGGCGAATCGTAGTGACGAGCCGCGATGGCGCCGCCCGACCGCACGGCCGCGACATCGTCCGGCGCCGGGACTCAGACGCCGAAGGCGTCTTTCACCTTGTCGAAGAAGCCCCGGTGATTCGGCTGGTGAGTCACCTCGCTGCCGAGCGTCCCCGCCAACTGCTCGAACAATTCTCGCTGCTCATCGGAGAGGTGCTTTGGGGTCATGACCTGGACGGTGACGATCTGGTCGCCCCGATCGCCCCCCCGCAAGTCGGGGACGCCCTTGCCCCGGAGGCGGAACTGCTGCCCACCCTGGGTGCCGGCCGGGACCCGCAGCGCCACCGGGCCATCGAGGGTATCGACCTCGATCTCGTCGCCCAGTGCGGCCTGGGCGACATTGACGCCGACCTGCAACTGGATCGTCTTGTTCTGGCGGGTGAAGAGCGGGTGAGGCTTGATCCGGACCTTGACGAAGAGATTGCCGGGCAACCCGCCGGAGGGCCCAGCTTCCCCCTCACCGGTCAACCTGAGCGTGGCCTGCTCGTCGATCCCCGCCGGGATCGTGACGGTGATCGTGCGGGGCTTGGCGATCCGACCCCGACCCCGGCACCCCGGACACGGGTCCGTGACATGGACCCCCTCGCCCTGGCAGGTGGTACAGGGTGCCGAGGTCATGAACTGGCCAAGGATCGTCTGCTGGACCCGTCGCACCTCGCCCGTGCCGCCGCAGGTACCGCAGCGCGGCGCCGTCTGGCCATCCCGCATCCGAGACCCGTCGCAGGCCTCGCAAGTCTCGAGGCGCGTCAACTCGACGTCTCTATCGACGCCGGAGACGGCCTCCTCGAACGCGATGGTCAACGACAACTCGAGGTCTTGGCCGCGCTCGGGTCCTGACCGCCGCCGCCCGCCAGAGGACCCGGAGAAGAAACTCTCGAACAAGTCATTGAACGGGGAGCCGCCGAACCCACCGAACCCGGCACCGTTCCCCGCCCCGTTCGCGGCGTGGCCGAACCGGTCGTAGGTCGCCCGGCGATCGGTGTCCCCGAGCACCTCGTAGGCCTCGTTGATCTCTTTGAACCGTTCTTCGGCCCCGTCCTCCCGGTTCACGTCGGGATGCAGGAGACGGGCTTTGGCCCGGTAGGCACGTTTGATCTCGTCCGCCGGGGCCCCCTTTGGGACATCGAGAACGTCATAGTAGTCTCGCTTCTCGGCCATGGATGCTCTGGTGCTCGCTTGGGTGGGGACTGCCCCGGCGCCAGCCGACCGGGGGCGGGATCATGGCTCCAAGTATAGCCCGCACCGGACGGCCGTCAATGCCCGTTAGCACTCGCGACTTCAGAGTGCTAATCCGCGGACGGGGCCCCTGGCCCGTGCATGGCGACCGGAATGTCAGATTCCGCCGTGCCATACTCGACCATGCTGACGACGTGGGCCCGCGTCTCATCGCGTCCCATTCAACGTTCGGTAGGGCGTCTTCGGACGCCGCCACGCTGGTGCGGCTGACCGCCGTTGAGTCGTTGCCCCGTCCCCCCTTCACCCCGGAGATTCCCATGGGTGTCCGACCGCCGGCCCGACCGGTCCGCCTCCGCCCCCGACCCGCTCCACCCGAGATCGTGGCCCGCACTCCGCCGGGCCAGTTCATCACCCAGCGGTTGCCGGTCCTCCATTATGGCGATATCCCCGTGATCTCCCTCGACGACTGGCGATTGACGGTCGATGGTCTCGTCGAGCAGTCCCTCTCGCTCTCCTGGCACGATCTCGAAACGTTCCCGCGCGTGGGCCTGACGGCGGACATGCACTGCGTCACCCGGTGGAGCCGGCTCGACGTGCGCTGGCAGGGCATCCCGGCCGGGGCCGTCCTGGCAGCGTGCCGGCCCACGCCGACGGCTCGATTCGTCCTGATCTCCTGCGCCGGTGGATACGACACCAACCTGCCCGTGGCCGACTTCGCGGCCGGCGACGTCCTCCTGGCGACGGACCTCGACGGTGAACCGCTGACTCCGGAGCACGGATTTCCCCTCCGCCTCGTTGTCCCGAAGCGGTACGCCTGGAAGAGCGCCAAGTGGGTGACGGGACTGCGCTTCCTGGCCGGGGACGAACCTGGCTTCTGGGAACGCTACGGGTATCACAACGAAGCCGACCCCTGGCGGGAGCAACGGTTCTCCGAATAGGCCGACCCGACGACCGCGTCGTCCGCCGATCCCGTGCGGGCGATTGGACGGCTCCCCGTCCATCCGCGAGACGCCGCCGAGTCCCTCCCGGACCACACCAGAACAGACCGGATCGATGACCAAGACAGGCGGACTCGCTCCGGTGGGTCTGTCTCATCGTGGTCGCCGGTGTCGCCCCCGGTCGAACGGCTCCCCCCCTCGGTCACGACGGGGAAACGACCACCTTGGCCCGCCCTGAACCCCGTATCCGCACGCCTCGCTGGAGTTGACTACGAGTCCACGTCGGCCTATAATAGAACAAGCGTTCTCCCCCGTCAGGTGGAACGATTCTCCCCGCGATGCACCGAGAAAGGCCCCACCATGATCCCGCACGCCAACCACCGGGCCGCCGAGATCCTCTTCAACGTCGCCACCATGCTCGAGCTGGCCGAGGACAACCCATACCGCATCCGAGCCTACCGCCAGGCCGCCCGCAACCTGCTCCGGACGCGGCAAGACATCCTGTCGATGCTGACCGACGAGCAAGAATTGGCCCTGCCCGGCATCGGCGTCCGGCTCCGTCGCAAGCTGGGCGAGTTGGTGGCGACTGGCCGGATGGGCTTCTACGTCGAACTGTGCGGGGACCTGCCGCCCGCCGTCGAGGCGCTGATGGCGATCCCCGGCGTCGGCCCCAAGACGGCCCATCGCCTGTCGAGCGAGCTCGACCTGGCGACGCCCGCGGATGTGGTCGCCGCCGCCGATGCCGGGCGTGTCCGGGCCCTGCCGGGCTTCGGACCGCGCAGTGAGGCGAACCTGCGATCCGCCGCCGGCTCACTGCTCCGCCGCGAGGCGGGCGTGATCACGCCGTTCACGCCCCCGGCCGGCTCACCCTCGACCGCGGTCCCCCTCCCCTTCCCGGCCGATCGGGACGAGGACACGCTGCCGGAGGCCGCGTAGGTGGCCAGGCCGGGGCGCTCCGGGTGGGGTGGGGCGAGGTG
>JACCVE010000347.1 GCA_013698285.1 Chloroflexia bacterium
CCTCGGTGTCGGGAGAGCCGAAGCAGTTCACGAGGTTCTCCGCGCCCGCGGTCACCCGTCCTTCGACTTCGGCATCGGCCGGTGTGCCCGCAGGGATCGTGGGGAGTGCCGCGGCCGGGGGCGGTCCGTCGTCGCTCTCGGCGGCGTCTGCGCTGCCAGGAGTTCCCATGTCCATCTCGGCCGTGTCTTCGGCGGGCGGGCTACCCTCGGGCGGCCCCATTTCCTCCATTGGCGTCGGGGTACCGGGCGGCAGGTCGGGCGCGACGCACTCCGCGTCGGCCGATTGGGCGCCGTGGGCCAGGGCCGGTCGGACGCCGGTCGCTGGGACGAGGCTGATCAGGATCACCAGGGCGATCAGGTGGGTCGTGATGAACATGCGCATGTCGGGTCGTTCTTCAGCTGTCTGACGATACTCGCGGTGCGCTGGTCGATGCGGAGAGAACGACCGGCAGTCCGTGCCGATGGACGCGCCGATCGGGCGTGCAGCGGCGGATGGCGCCAGGCGGGCGGTCACACGCTCAAGGGCCACCTCCCTGGAGTTGTCGAATGAGTTCCTCGAACGGGAGATAGGCACGGATCGCGACGATCTCGGTCTCTCCGGTCCCTTCCGTCGCGGTCTCGTAGGCGAGGACATAGGGAAAGGACACGGCGGTGCCCGCCGGCGAGATGCCGGCGAATTCGGCGACGTGGCGGCCGGCGAAGGTCGCCTCGACCACGGTCTGGGTCCCCTGGACGGTGCGGGAACCGACCGTCGTCTGGGCCACGAACGCCTGCCGGTGCAACTCGGCGAAGATGACCGTGACCGCTTCACGGCCCAAAATCACTTCTCCGGTCTGAACCAGGGTCAGGGAGACACCGGTCGCCAGGCCCGCGCCCAGGTCTCGGTCATCTCGTCCGGACAAGGCGGCGAGGTGAGCGGTCACCGGGTCGCTGGGGGACAGGTTCGGGGCCATCGTCGACGACGTCACCGTTGCCGTCGCCGCCGTTTGGTCCGGTCCCACCGGTGCCGATGCCCCGTCGGGGAGATGTGCTGGGTCCATCGCGCGTCGCCCCCTCTGACCCGCCGGGCAGGTCGTCCGGCATGCTTCGACAGTAGGGCGCCGGGGACGAGGCGCCATCCGTTGAATCACGTATTCCGCGACTGGGGAGGGCAGGACCGCTCGCGAACCGCGAGCGCCGGCACGCGTCTCCGGCAGTCCAAGGCATGACGCGGCCGGGTCACCGGGATGGCCCCCGGGATGGCGACCGGCGTGCCACCACCCCGTCCGACGACGAGGGGTCAGGTTCAGAGCAAGCCGGCCCGCAGGGCGCGGGCGACCGCCGAGGCGCGGGAGTCGACGCCCAGCTTGTCGAAGATGTGGGTGATGTGGGTCGAGACGGTGCGGTGGCTGATGAAGAGCGCCGCGCCGATGTCGCGGTCCTTCTCGCCCTCGGCCACCAGTCGAAGCACCTGCAACTCGCGGCGGCTGAGTGCCGGGACGCCCGTGGCGGCGGGGGAGGGGTCCCGTCCCCTCGCGTCGTCGCGGGCGTCCGGACCGGTCGACGTCCCGCGTTCTCTAGCCGGCACGGACCCGGCACCGGGAACCGGGGACGCGGCGGCCGGGCCGGGCCGGGTCGCCGACCAGACCATGTCATCGGCGAGGGTCAGGGCCTCCCGCACGGCCATCGATTCGGATCGCGCCTCGCCGGCCGCCCAGGCCCCGGCGAATGCCGCGTCGCCGATGCGCGCGTCGAGGTCCGCCCGCAAGCCCTCGCGCCGGGCTTGGGTGTCGGGCGTCCCCCAGGCATCGAGTCGCCCGCGCCAGGCCGCGGCCGAGGCGAGCAGCGAGGTGGCGTCCACGGGCCGGCCGAGGGTGGCGACGTGGTCGGCCATCGCCTCCAGCACGTCGGGGATCGGGATCGGGAAGGCGAGGGCGTCGAAGAGGGCCAGGCTCTCTCGCAGGCCCGCCAGGGCCTGGAGGTGCCGCCCGGCCCGCTGGTCGAGGTCGGCCAGGTTGTAGAGGGTGATGGCCTGACCGCGCCGGTCCCCGATCTCGCGGGCCAGGCTCAGGGCCCGTTCGTAGTGGGCCAGCCCGTTCACGAGGTCACCCGAGGCCACGTAGGCCCCGCCGAGGTTGCCGAGGGTGTCGGCGATCCCCTTCTTGCCCCCGAGCCGTTCCCAGAATGCCAGCACCGTGCCGTTCAACCGGATCGCCCGGTCATGCTGGCCGAGGTGGAACGATACCACCGCGAGGTTGCCGCGCAGCATCGTCAGGTAGTAGGCGTTGTCCGCCCCGCGAACGGCCGTGGCCGCCTCCCACAGGTCGCGGGCGCGCTCGATCTCGCCCCGGTAATATGCGGCGTTGCCGAGGTTGCCCAGGGCACGGCGCTTGGCGGTCGGGTGGTCGAGATCCTCGGCCATCTCCAGCGAGGTCTGGAAGATCTCGGCGGCGACCTGGAGATCGCCAGCGTCCAACAGGGCCGCGCCGTGGTCGTTCATCGTCTCGGCCACCGCTATATGGTCGTCAAGGTCCCGCCAGATCGCGATCGCCTCGGCGTAGAGGGCGGCGATGGTCTCCGCCTCGGTCCGGCCGTCGATCACGGTCGCCAGAGATCGCAGGGCACCGGCCAGTACCGGCGCGGGAAGCCGGTCCCGCCGGTCGATCGCCCCCCGCAACCACCGTTCGGCGTCCGGCACCAACCCGCGCAGGGTCCAATACCGAAACAGGGGTGCCACGATCCGAGCGATCGCGGCGGGGTCGTCTCGCGTCTCCAACCAGGCCAGGGCGGTGCGGAGATTCCCCACCTCGGCGTCGAGCGTCGCCAGGGCGGCGGCGAGGTCCGGCCCGTCCAGGGCCAGGCCGCCGGCCACGCTCAGCCCAGCGACCCACTCCGCATGCGCTGCCCGGGCGGGTACCTCCGCCGCGGTCCCTTCCAGTCGGCCCAGGGCGAAGGCGCGGACCGTTTCCAGCAGGGCGTACCGGCCCGCCTCGGGCCGTTGGACCAAGCTCTTGGCGACGAGGTCGGCGAGCGTCGGAACGACTTCGTCCCGGTCGATCGGGGCCGCGACACCGGCCACCACCCGGTCGAGCGCGTCGAGGGTGAAGCCGCCGGAGAAGACCGACAGGGTCGTGAACAGCCACCGCTCGGCCGGGCCGAGCAGGTCGTAGCTCCAGGCGATCGTGTCGCCGAGGGTCCGTTGCCGGGCCGGGGCATCGCGGTTCCCACCCATCAGGAGTGGCACGCGTCGTTCCAGCCGCGGCAGCAGGGCCTCGGGAGGAATGCTCGCCACCCAGGGCGCGGCGATCTCGATCGCCAACGGCAACCCGTCGAGGCGGCGACAGATCTCCGCCACCACTGGGGCGTTTTCGGCCGACATGGCGAACCCCGGCACCAGGTCCCGGGCGCGGGTGATGAAGAGTGCGACCGCCGCCGATCCCGTCGCCACCTCCGGCGTCACCGCCACGTCGCGCCCCGGCAGGCCGAGGGGAGCCACGATCACCTCTCGCTCCCCGGCCAACCGCAGTCGCTCCCGGCTCGTCGCCAAGATCACGCACCCGGGCGCACTTCCCAATACCCGCCCCAGCCAGGGGGCGACCGTGATGACGTGCTCCAGGTTGTCCAGGACCAGCAGCACCTCCCGGTCGGCCAGGGCCGCCTCGACGGCCTCCTCGGCGGTCCCGGCCGGGCGCAGGGACAAAGCGAGGGCGATGGCGGGAGCAACCTGGCCCGGGTCGTCGATGGTGGCCAGCTCGACGACCACGATCGCCTCGAAGCGATCGGAGCGGCGAGCTGCCCCGGCGGCGGCGAGGGCTAAGCGCGTCTTGCCGACTCCCCCCGGCCCGGTCAGGGTAATCAGCCGGATATCTGGCGACGAGAGCATCTCAACAAGGCCGGCCAACGCGGCGTCTCGCCCGACCAACCGGGAACCAGCGTCGCGTTCCGCATGCCAATCGTTCGCCGTGCTTGTCGTGTCCGCATGCTCGCTCATCGGTCGAGCCCCCCGCACGCCCACGCCCCCATCCGCGTCTCCCGACGAAGCCGTTCCCGGAAACGGCACTATAGATTGTCAGGGGGAAATGCGCGGGATCGGGCAGCCCAAGGAACGCCTGTCTCCTGGGCAGCCATGACTGCGAGAACCCACGATCGTTGGGCAGTGACTCGACGTGCTGGTCGCGTCTTGGGCCATCTCTTCCGGAGAGAGGGCATTGGTGGGCGGCAGTGTGCCACGCAGTCTTCCCCTCCACCAGACTCGGAGCACGGACGAGGGAGTCATCGCGCGGGCGTGAAGGCGATCGTGCCGATACGGTCTCGGTGCACGGTCGGCGACGATGAACTCGGGGCGGCCGTAGGGCGGGAGCGCCCCGTGTCTTCCCGGGGTCGCGGTGGACGGACCGGTCTTGGTCGGCAACGAAACGACCCACCGAAGCACGGACGAATCCGGCCCCGGTGGGTCTCGATCGCTCTCGTATCCCTGGTCGCGACGGGACAGTTACCCGCCGAAGGCGGGGATCACCTCGGTGGCGAACTGCTCCATCGGGGCGTGATCGTAGGCCACGCGAGGGATGTAGATCAGGACGTAGTCGATCCCGGCATCGACGTAGGGCCGGATGATCTCGGAGATCTGCGAGGAGGTGCCGACGTGGATGCCCTTGCCGTACTCGGCAAGCGACATCGTGCCGCGGGCCTTCTCGGTCGCAGACTCGGGGTCGTCGTTCTCCCCGAGCAGGTGGACGTTGAAGGTCATCGACTTGGTGATCTCGGCGTAGTCCCGGCCGACCGTGTCGCAGT
>JACCVE010000404.1 GCA_013698285.1 Chloroflexia bacterium
GATCGGCCTGGGCGAGGTGGACCAGCTCGGCGTCGGTCCGGTCGCGCAGCGGCATCACGATGAGCCGCCCCTCATCGCTCCCGCCGCTCGTCACTGGGACCACCTCGCCCCACGCGGACCCCCGCGCGCTCGGCCTCACTATCGCTGGTCGCCCCTCGCCGGATGCCATCGCCCCCGTCTCGTCTGTCGTCTCTCGCGAGCCGTCGATCGGGACCCTAGTGCGGATGTGTTCGGACGCGTCCACCGAGATAAACGCGGCGGGCCGGGAAAGGTCACGGTTCGCGGCAGGCGACGCTGGTCGTCCGGACCGAACGGCCTCGGGAGTGCCCGGACCCGGTCATCGATAGCCGGGCGTCACGGGTCGTGGGGAAGGCGGAGGCAGCAGACCACGTCGCAACGGACCCGGTCGGACGACCTCCACCGGACGCACTTTTGGGTCGTGGTATCCGTCTCAGTCTGGGAACACCTCAGCCGCAGGTCACCACCACGGCGCCGCTGGCGTCGGTGTGGTAGTCGAGGGTGTCCCCGTCAGGCGAGGCGAGGCGGATGAGGTAGCCCGGGGTGATGACCTGGGCGGCGAAGCCGTCGCCCGGGCACCCCAGGCTCGCGTCGGGCCACTCGACGGCTTCGACCGAGACCACCGCATAGTCATCGGGGGAACCGCCGAGGCGAACCGCCGCGTCCGCCCGGGCGGCGGCGACCGCCGATCCGGCGGCCGGGTCGATGGCCATCGCGAGGGTGGGCGTCGGGTCTGGCGAGATGGCGGAGGTCGCCCCCGGGACCACGCAGGAGGTCGCGGCGGGTGAGGCGGCCGGCGAAGCACCGAGCGAGGCGGCGGGCGAGGCGGCGGGAGATGCGGGCGGCGTCGTGCCCGGAGTCGCGTTCGGGGTTGCCGCCGCGGAGACCGCCGGAGAGGCCACGCCGGGCGTCGCGCAGGGCCGGGACCGCACGAGCGCGAGGCTCGCGGGCCCAGCCGCGCCGGGGATCGTGCCCATCAGGAGAATGACGACCAGCGAACAGGTGCCAGCGGCGATGGCCCCCACGTGACGTGTCACGGTCTACCTCCTCGACTGTCTGGACTCCTCGATCACCAGTGCCCGATCGCGTCATCCTACCGGACAACGCACCCGAACACTGGGATTGCCAACGCACCATCACGCGAAGGTCACACGATCTCGCAGGGGCGCCGCTTGCCGTGGGCTTCTACGATACGCCGCGTTCGCGTCAGACATACGTTTTGGCAACCGAGCGCAGCAAGCGACGCCCCTACAGGTCGTTTCCCAACCGTGGCACTGCCTTCGGATGTCCCAGCTTCGGCACCAGCGGGTAACGGCCCAGCGTCTCGTGCCGGGCGCCATCGCGGCCGAGGATGCTCCGGACCAGGACGACCTCGTCCACCGGGACCTGGAGAGGGTCCTTGGCGGTCGCCCGGCTTCGCTCGGCCTCCTCGGCGAAGCGGCGCCGGATCGCCTCTGGCAAGTGGCGCGTCATCAAGTTGCCGCCCGAGCGCACCCGGCCCAGGGTGAAGTGGGGGTGGAACGGCCGATCGTCGTGGGGAAGGTCGAGTTCACGCAGCAGGCTCGTGATGGCCTCTCTCAACGTCACCAGGCGGTGGGCCGGACCGTAGAGGCCCAACCACAGGACGCGCGGCATTTTGAGATTCGGAAAGACGCCCAGATCGGCGGTCCGCAGCCGGAAGGGAGCGTGCCCCGCCACCTGGGCCGGGAGGGCCATCCGCAGCAACTCGGCCTGCTCGGCCGGCACCTCGCCAATGAACTGGATCGTGAGGTGGGCCGTGTCCGGTGCCGCCCACCGCACCGGCCACCCCTCCTTCTCCAGGTCGCCGACGAGGTCCCCGATCAGGGCGGTGACCTCGGGCGGCAACGGCACCGCGATGAAGAGACGCCAGGGAGCGTCCAGGGCGTCGGGGTCGGGCGGGCGCTCCTTGGGTGGGCGGCGGGTCTTGCGTGGCATGGCGGCAGTATAGATGCCACTATTCGGACGGGCCTTGCCAGGACGGACCACGGCGTGAGGCCGGGCGGGCTCGACCGGGGACGGAGCATGTCCGGGTCGCTCCGGTGCCCAGGCCGACGAAGGCGCCGGGAGGAACGTGCCGATGACCACCACCATGACCGCGACAGCGTTTCTTGGCCCCCGCGGCACCTTCAGCGAGGAGGCCGCGCTCGGCTACGTGGCCCGGCGGGCAGAACCGGTGGGCACTGGCGATGAGACACCGCGTCTGCTCCCCTTCAGCAGCATCCCGGCCCTGACGGCGGCCGTCGAGACGGGGCTGGCAACCGAGGCCCTGCTGCCGATCGAGAACTCGATCGAGGGCTCCGTCAGCACCACCCTCGACCTGCTGATCCACGAGACCGCACTGAGGATCGTGGCCGAGGTGGTCCTGCCCGTCCGCCACTTCCTGGTCACCGCGCCCGGCGTGGGACTGGAAGACATCCGCGTCGTCACCTCCCATCCGAACGCCCTCGGCCAATGCCGCCGCTTCCTGGAGCGGTGCCTGCCCGACGCGGCCCAGGTCGCGGCCCTCAGCACGGCCGCCGCGGTCCAGGCGGCCGTCGCGGCGACGGGGACCGGCACCGCCGGGATCGGCACCGCCCGGGCCGCCGAGATCTACGGCGGCGCCGTGCTGGCCCACGATATCCAGGACACCCGCGCCAACCTCACCCGGTTCATCGCCCTGGCCCGGCACGACGCCGCCCCGACCGGCGACGACAAGACCTCCATCGGGTTCACGGTCAAGGCCAATGTGCCGGGCGCCCTCTTTGGCATCATGAGCGAACTAGCGACCGGGGACATCCAGATGACCAAGGTCGAGAGCCGGCCGACCAAGGGTGGGCTCGGCGACTACGTCTTCCTGGTCGATATCGAGGGTCACCGCGAGGACGACACCGTCGCCCGGGCCCTGGACCGGCTGCGGGACCGGACCGCCCGCCTCTGGGTGTTCGGCTCGTACCCCCGGTTCCCGATCGAGACCCTCGCCGGACAGGTGGAGTCGGTAGGCGGCAGTCGGTAAGCAGCAGTCGGAGTAGTGGCCCACGTCCGTGGGGCCTCCTTAGTCATGAACAATTGGCCTCCTCAGTCATGACTAATCGGCCTCCTCAGTTATGACCAATCGGCCCCCTCCCCCTCACGCGCCGCCTCATGGCGCCGTGCCATACTCGTCCTGGTCTAATGTGCAAGGGTCGGCTCCTCCCGTACTGGATGACGCACTTGATGCTCGCTCGCGTCCTCGGCTCCAGTCATTCG
>JACCVE010000426.1 GCA_013698285.1 Chloroflexia bacterium
GCCTGAACGGTCGCGTGATCCCGATAGGTCGGGAGCGGCAGTTGCCCGGCGCGGTCCCGGGCCGGCGTCCTGCCCCCCGGCAGCCGGACGCGGGGCGGTGGTGCCGCCGTAGGCAGTCAGTGCGGCCATGATCCGCTCCCGCAGCGCGTCTCCCTGTTTCCCGAGGTCGGCGGCCAGCACCGCCGCCCGTTGGAGGTGCGGGATGCCCTCATGCCGGTAGGCGTGGGGGTCTGTGGTCGCCAGCAGGAGACCCAAGTTGAGGCGCATCACCGTCTCGCCGTACCGGTCATTGAGGTCGGCCGCCTCGTCGATCGCCTCGCGGTAGGTCTCGGCGGCATCGTCTGAACCGGCCAGGTCCTGCGCCGCGGCCAGGTGCTGCAAGACGGTGCTCCGGACCCGGGGATCCTCCAACCCATTGGCGAGAGAGAGGCCCCGGGTCAAGAGGTCGAGTCCGACCTGGTGGTCCCCTCGGCGCTGGGCCAGCCTGGCCAGGCGACGGTAGAGGCGGATCGCGGCGGCCTGGTCCCCGGCACCGTTGGCGACGGCGAGGGCCTGCTCGAAGGACTGCACGGCCTGGCTTGGCTGGCCGTTGTCGATCGCCATCTGGCCGAGGGTGCTCAGGGCGGCGATGTGGTCGGAGTGGTGGCCCAGTCGCCGGTTCAACTCCGTCGCCCGGGTCAGGCTGTCGCGGGCCCGTGTCGTCTCCCGCCTGCCCGCGTAGATCTCCCCCAGCAACGGCAAGAGGCTCGCCTCCAACGCCTCGTCGCCGAGTGACCGGGCCAGGTCGACCGCCTGCTGGGTGGCGCGGGCGGCGTCGACCTCCTGGCCGAAGGTCCAGAGGGCCTGGCCGATGCTGCCGAGCCATTGCGCCTCGGCCCGCTCCTGCCCCGCGTCTTGGGCCAGATCGAGGGCCCTGGTGAGGTAGTCAAGCGCCTCGGTCGGGCGCCGGGCGGCGGTGGCGACCGCGCCGAGGCCGCCGAGGGCGCGCTGCTGGGCGTCCCGGTCCTCGATCCCGGCCGCGAGGGTATGAGCGCGCTCGAACGCGTCGCGGGCCGCCTCGACCCGGCCCAGGGACAACTCACTCGTGCCGAGGTCGACCGCGTAGCGCGCCGCGCCGGCCCGGTTCCCGAGGCGTTCTTCGAGCTGCATCATGTGGCGCTCGAGCCCGACCAGGGTCGAGGTCCGCCCCAGCCTCCGCTGGGCGTCGATCAGCATCGCCACGTAGCGACTCTCCCGGGAGAGGTCGCCCGTTTCCCGGGCGAGGAGCAGACCCGCCTCCAGCTCATCGACGGCATCAGCCATCCGCCCCAACTCGACCAGGGTGCGGGCGACATCGAGGGCGATCTCACTCTCGAGCGCGGTGTCCCCGGTCCGCTGGGCGGCGCTCTGGGCCTGGCGTTGCAGCGCGAGCCGGGTGTCGGGGCTGGGGTTCACCATCAACTCGATCTGGCGAACCAGCGCCTCGGCCAGGCCGTGGTAGTACTCCAACCGCTGGGCCGACTGGCCGGCGCGACGATACATCACCCGGGAGCCGGCGACGTCGCCGTCCCGGCGCATGATCTCGGCGAGCGCCAGGGCGGAATCCACCTCGGCCGTGCTGTCCGACGATTCGGGACCGAGATCGAGCTGCTGCTGGAGCAGGAGCCGGGCCCGCTCGTCGTCGCCCATCTCGAAGGCGCGACGGCCGAGTCGCCCGAGGGCCACCCGTCCCCCCCGGATATAGCTGGCCCGCTGGGCGGCGGTGTAGGCACCACGCAGCAGGGTGTCGCGTTCCCGGCTCGGGTCGTCGGCCGGTAGCAGGGTATCGAGGCGGAGGGCCGCGTCGACCATCTGGCGATCGAACCCCTTGGCGTGGGCGGCGGCGTGGGAGAGCCGGGCCAGGGTCTGGGCAAATTCCCGGTCCGAGTGGGCCCGGTCGGCGGCCAGGGTGTCGAGCGTCTTGAAATCGGTGTCGGAGAGGGCATCCAGGACGGACGCGTTGCGGATCTCCGCCAGCGCGCCCGGCAGGGAGCGTCGCCGGCCGACGACCTCCCGGGCGAACTGGATCAACACGTTCGCGCCCGCCTGGCGGTCTCGCCCGCCGAGTCGCGTCCAGAGCCCACTCACCAGGGGGCATCTCCGGCCAGGATCTCCGCCAGCAGGCCGGGGCCGAGGTTGCCGCCCGACACCGTGACCGCGACCGTCTGGCCGGCCAGTTCGTGCCGCATCTGGTAGGCGGCGGCCAGGCCGGCAGCCCCCGCCCCCTCGGCGACCAGCCCGACCCGGGTAACCAGGGTCGCGATCGCCCGCCGCATCGCCTCGTCGCTGACCAGGACGATGTCATCGACGAAGTCCCAGATGATCCGGGACGTCAACTCAGACGCGACCCGCGTCGCCAGACCCTCGGCGAACGTCTCCATCCGGTCATGTGCGACCAGTTCCCGGCGCCGCCACGAGTCGTAGACGGCGGGCGCCCCTTCGGCCTGGACCCCGATCACGCGCACCCCCGGCGAGATGGCCTTGGCGACGATCGCGGCGCCGCTGAGACCGCTGCCGCCCCCGACCGGGACGATCAGGGTGTCCACCGCCGGCAGGCTCTCCATCACTTCCAGGGTCGAGGTGGCCACCCCGGCGATCAGGAGCGGCTCGTTCGAGGAATGGATGAAGGTCGCACCGCGTTCGGCGGCATACTCTTCGGCGGCATCGCAGGCGGCGGCGAAGTCATGTCCGTCGTGAATGACCTCGGCGCCCATCCTCTCCATCGCGGCGACCTTGGTCGGGTTGGCGCCGTGGGGCACGAAGACCGTCGCCGCGACGCCGAAGGTGCGGCCGGCATAGGCGATCGACTGGCCATGATTCCCGGTCGAGGCCGCGACGACGCCACGCTCCCGCTCGCCAGCGTCGAGCTGGCTAAGCCGGTTCAGACCACCTCGGACCTTGAAGGCACCGACGGGTTGGAGATTCTCGCACTTGAGATGGAGGTCGAAGCCGAGCGTCGCGCCGAGGGATTCCGGCCGGAGGAGCGGCGTCGGGGCCAGGTGGGGCGCGATCACCCGCCGGGCGGCGTAGACGTCGGCGAGGGCCGGGATCGCCCATGCCGACCGCTCGGGCATCGCCGTCGCCCGCGTCGTCACCTGCACCGCCATCGGGCCTCCCTCCTCGTCCGACCGACCAGGGTGTCGGTCCCGTATCGTCGTGTCCCGTGCTCGCGAGGAGAGAGGAATCCGGACCCGGGCGAACGGCGGGAACCGCCCTACCACGGGGAGAACCACGGGGATGCTTCCATGAGAGTGTATCATGCACCCTCGCGTTTTCCGGCCGGCGAATCGACACCGCACCGCACGCACCCGTGCCGTCGCGCATCTCTGGTGTTTATGGCGAACGGTGCGGTCGATCACCGTGGACCATGATGACGGCGACCTCGACGCACCGTCGTCTGGAAGGACCTCGGGTCCTGACTGATCATCGGCCACGGAGCGGCGACGATCATCGTCGATCGGCGACAATTTGGGTCGCCGGGCTTCGTCACCCCCGACGGCCAGCACAGGTCGGTGCGTCAACCGCCCCCGGCGCCCCCGGCCCCCGTCCCCGCCTCGGTCTGGCGGCGGGGATCGAGCGCGGCGTCCACCTGCTCCCGGCTCAGGCCGCTCTCCTCGTAGGCGATCTCGCGGACCGTCCTCCCCGTCGCGTAGGAGGCCTTGGCGATGGTGGCGGCCCGCTCGTAGCCGATCAACGGGTTGAGGGCGGTCGCCATGCTGATCGACCCCTCGATGTATCCCGCGCACCGTTCGACGTTCGCCTCCGCGCCGGCCAGGCAACGCGACGAGAACACCTCGCTCACGTTGGCCAGCAGCCGGATGCTCTCCAACAGGTTGCGGCCCATAACCGGCAGCATCACGTTCAGGTCGAGCTGTCCCCACTGGCCGCCGATGCCGACGACCTGGGCGTTGCCCAACACC
The DNA here is from genome assembly GCA_013698285.1 of Chloroflexia bacterium. Taxonomy (GTDB): domain Bacteria; phylum Chloroflexota; class Chloroflexia; order Thermomicrobiales; family UBA6265; genus JACCVE01. The sequence goes on from JACCVE010000426.1 coordinate 3,939, forward strand.
TGGGCACCGACCTGGATCACGCTCTCGCAGATGACGGGGTTGACCTTGCCCGGCATGATCGAGCTGCCCGGCTGGATCGCGGGCAGGATCAATTCGCCGAGGCCCGCCTGGGGGCCGGAGGCCAGGAGGCGGACATCGTTGGCGATCTTCATCAGGGAGGTCGCGACGGTGCCCAGTGCCCCGGCCGC
>JACCVE010000432.1 GCA_013698285.1 Chloroflexia bacterium
GGGGAGTGCTGGTCGATGTCGCCGGGCACCGGGGGGTCGAGCGGCTGGCCGATCACGAGGAGATCGGCTTGGACGAGGTCCGGGACGTGCTCGGCGCCGCCGAGGTCGACATCCGGTTGGGCGACGCGGTGTTGATCCGGACCGGCAAGATGCGCGAGTACGGCGACCCGGCGGCCTTCGTCGCCGGTCAGCCCGGCCTCGGGGTGGACGCCGCAATCTGGCTGCACGACCGGGGCATGGCGGCCCTCGGTGCCGACAATACCAGCGTCGAGCCGCAGCCGGTGCCAAATTGGCATCGGAATCTCCACGTCGAGATGCTGGTCCGGCGGGGGGTGCCGCTGATGGAGTGGCTCGACCTGGAGGGCTTGCACCGGCGCGGGGCGACCACGTTCCTGTTCACCTGCCTGCCGCTCAAGATCCGGGGGGCGACCGGGTCGTGGGTCCGGCCGATCGCGACATTCTGATCTTGGTCCCAGGCCGGTCGGGAAGAGAGTCGATGCCGGATCCGTCGCGCCGTGCCGGAACGAGTGTCTGGAGAAGCGAGAAGATGTTTAGAATCGATGGGAAGGTCGCGCTGGTGACCGGGGCGGGATCGGGGATCGGGCGGGAGATCGCCCTGCTCTTCGCCGCCAATGGGGCAAGCGTCGGGGTGGCCGACATCAACGAGGCGGCGGCCGCGTCGGTGGTCACCGAGATCACCGCGAGGGGTGGTGATGCCTTTCCGATCGCGTTGGATGTCGCCGACCTGGCGTCGGCGGAGCGGGCGGTGGTGGCGGCCGTGGCGCGGGGTGGGCGGCTCGACGTGCTGGTCAACAACGCCGGGATCGGCCTGGTCGGCAGCGTCACCGAGACCGGGCCGGAGGACTTCGACCGCCTCTATGCCGTCAATGTCCGGGGCGTCTACGCTTGTACCAAGGCCGCGGTCAACCAGATGCTGGCCCAGGACCCCGGGGGCGGCACGATCGTCAACATGGCCTCGATCGCGGGGCAGGTCGCGGTGGGGCGCCGATTCGCCTACTGCGCGACCAAGGGTGCCGTGATCTCGATGACCCAATCGACGGCGATGGATTACGTCGAGCGGGGTATCCGCTGCAACTGCATCTGCCCGGGCACGGTCGAGACACCGTTCGTCGAGGGGTACCTGCGGAAGTACCACGCGGACGAGTACGAGGCGACCAAGGCGGCCCTGCACGCCCGGCAACCGTTGGGGCGAATGGGCCGGCCGGAGGAGATCGCACCGATGGCGCTGTTCCTGGCCTCCGACGCCTCCAGTTACGTCACCGGCGCCCAGATGACCGTCGATGGCGGCCTGACGGCGCGCTGAAAACAGTCATTCCGGGTGGATCGCCCGCCGATGCCGTGGTTCACCGCGCGCCGGGATGCCATCCCCGGTAGAATGGGGGGGCGAGGTTCGTCGCCCGTCGCCCGGGGGAGGGTCGGTCCAGATGGACAGTTTCCTGTTGCTGCTACTGTTGCTGTTGGTGTTCGGCCTGCGCTTCTAGGGACGACTTCTCCCGATGGGCAGCACCGAACCACCGGAGTCGCTGTTGATCGTCCCGCTCGCCGGCATTGGGGCGCTCGAACCGGCCGGGTCAGCGCCGGGGCACGATGCCTGACCGTTGGAGGTGATGGCTACCGGGGAGCCAGCGCGGGCGACTCGACGGGTCGCCAGACGGTGGTGGGCGGAGTCCGGACGGGACACTGGATCGACGCCGTCGCCTCACGTCCCGGGAGCGTCACATGGCACCGTTCGTCGCGATCTTCATCGTCGCCGTCCTGCTCGCCATCCTGATGCTCCGCGTCAGGCGGCCGCGTTGATGACCGCGAATCGTGCGGACGGGTTCAGGATCGCCCCGGCCGGCCGGCCCCTTGATCATTGATCGACCGCGATCACGCGTGTCCACGACAGAGTGAGGTATCCCGCCATGGCCACCGATACGACGCGCCCATCCTCCCCGGTGATGATGCCTGGCCTCAGCCGGCCGCGCGGCCCGGTGCCGCTGGCGGACGTGGCCGTGCTCCTGCATCCCGATGACGAGGTGGCGATCGCCAAGGAAGCCCTGTTGCCCCGGACCGTGCTCCAGATCGCCACGGGTGATGTCCGGGTCTCGGCGATGATCCCGGCCGGGCACAAGGTCGCCCTGCGTGACGTGGCCGAGGGGTCGCCGATCCGCCGCTATGGCCAGATCATCGGCTTCGCGACCCGGGCGGTGACGGCCGGGCAGCACGTCCACAGTCACAACCTCGCCGTCGGAGAAGGGCAGTTGACGCTGGACTACGCCTTCGGCGAAGAATACCGGCCGGTCGAGATCGTGCCGGAGGCGGAGCGGCGGACCTTCATGGGCTATAGGCGGGCTGACGGCCGGGTCGGGACGCGGAACTTCGTCGCCGTGCTGGCCTCGGTCAACTGCTCGTCGTCGGCGACCCGGCGCGTGGTCGAGCACTTTCGCGATCCGGCGATCATGGCCGCCTACCCGAACGTCGACGGCGTGATCGCGTTTCCGACCAAGGGCGGTTGCGGCGCTCACTATGGCTCGTCCGACCTCGGCCAGCTGCAACGGACGATGGCCGGGATCGTCGACCACCCGAACGTCGCCGCCTACGTCATCCTCAGCCTCGGCTGCGAGGTCAACCAGCCGACCGACATGATCGAGACGACGAGTTTGGGCGCGCACAGCAACGGGCACCAACCGCTGGTCCTGACCATCCAGCAGGACGGCGGCTTCGCCAAAACCGTCGAAGCCGGGATCGCCGCCGTCGAGCGCCTCCTGCCGGACGCGAACACCGCGGTCCGGGAGCCGATTCCCGCTTCGGAGCTGATAGTTGCGCTCCAGTGTGGCGGCTCCGACGCCTGGTCCGGCGTCACCGCCAACCCCGGCCTCGGCCTGGCCGCCGACGAGATCGTTCGCCAGGGCGGCACCGTCGTCCTCGGCGAGACGACCGAGGCGTATGGCGCGGAGCACCTACTGACCCGGC
>JACCVE010000438.1 GCA_013698285.1 Chloroflexia bacterium
GTCAACGAGAGCGGACATGCGACGGGACCCGCCGGTTGACCGATGGGGCCCGTCACGTCAGGTGAGGTGACCGAACGGGGGACCGGCCACCGGTGTCCATCGCCTTACGGAGCGGTGGTCGGGACCACGGTCGCCTCGACGTCCGCATCGGCATCAACATCGACCGTCGCCTCGACATCGGCGTCGACTTCAATCGTCGCCTCGACCGTGGCTTCGGCGGTCACCTCAGCGTCGGCTTCGACCGTCGCTTCGGCGGTCACGTCGGCATCGGCGTCCGCGTCCGCGTCAACATCGGCATCCGCATCGACATCGGCGTCCGCGTCAGCATCCGCGTCAGCGTCGACGGAAAGGAATACTTCGACTCCGGCGAGCACGTCGGCCTCCGACATGGGCTCGTCGAATGCATCCGGGAACGGGGAGTCGCCGAGCAGCAGGTTCAGGTACCCGGCGTGCCGGGCCTCGACCGTCTGGATGCTGACGGCGGCGGCCAGCACGGACTCATCTTGAATGAAGAGAGCCGCTCCGGCGTAGGCGGCGACCCCGACGTTCTCGAGCGAGGCAGCGACTTCGATGAACACGGTGATATCGACGAACGCGTCGCCGAAGTCATACTCGACCTCTTCGACCGGCTCGCCGCCGAGGTCCGTGATCGTCTGGACCAGCGCGTCGACGTGGGCCCGCTCATGGTCACGGATCTCTTCAAAGCGCGCGTAGACGTTAGCTGACACCTGCGCACTCGCGTTGGCCCCGCCGTTGCCATTGCCTTCGCGACGCTGGCCGTCGCCCCGGCCCGGGTTGTCCTCGTCCTCTCCGTCCGGGTCGTTCCCGTGACCGCGGTTGGCGTCGCCGCAGAACGCCGACACGTCGATGTCGGCGAAGGCTTCCTCGCCGAGCGATTCGAGGCCGTCCGCGTAGAAGGTGGCTTCCAGCCGCTCGAGGGCCAGCGCAAAATTCAAGGCCTCGATATCGTCCGCGAAGTCCTGGGCCGAGACGCCCAACGCGCGAGATCCCGGGACGGCCGCGAAGGCGCCGAGGAGGGCACCGCCGCCGGCGATCTTGGCACCGGTTCCAAGGAACCGACGGCGGCTCCCCAATCGTTGTCGTTCTTCAGCAACGGCGACAAGAATTTGCTCGTGGAGCGCTCGCATTCAAAGGACCCTTCATTTGACCGCGACAAACGGCCAAGGACGTATGCCTCGCGACACACGCGGAACGTCGTACAGGCACCGGGATCCGGTGTCTCTTCTCCCGGCTGGGCACACGTCTCGCAGGAGACTCGTAGCCCGGATGACACCAGCCATAGGGCGTGCATGGGCTGTGCCAGGGGGCTGGCCGCGGACCGTCTGCCGGTGATCGGACCTTGGCCAGTGCACCGGCGTGCCGGTACGATCGTGACCGGGCGGGAGATCGAGATGGCGGCACGGGCGCCGGTCGAGGGTGCTGGCGACCGCGACTCGCGTCCTGATGATGCCGGGTCGTTCGCCGGTGTGTCCCGATGGCTGGACAGAGAGGTTTGGATGGCGTGACGGACGCGATGCGAATCACGGCGATGCGGGATCTGGCGGGGCGGGCCGTGCCCGGGGGCGCGTTGCGGCGGGCCTGGCAGATCAAGGGCGGCGTCTCGGCCGAGGTGACGGGGATCGAGGTGGCGGCGCCTGGCGGGGTGACGGTGCGGCTCGTCGTGCGGCGGCATGGGGAGGTTGACCGGCGGCAGAACGCCAACGTCGCGCGGGACGAGTACCGGCTCCTGGAGATCGCCCGATCGCGTGGCCTGGCGGTGCCGCGGCCGTTCTTCTTTGACGAATCGGGGGATCTGTTGCCGACCCCGTTCCTCGTGATCGAATACGTTGACGGCAAGCCGGATCTGGCGCCGTCCGACCTGGACGGGTGGATCGACCAGTCGGTTCGGCACCTGGTCATGATTCACGCGATCACGGCCCCGGCGGAGTTGGCGTTTCTCCCCTCCCAACGTGCCGGACCGGGCGAGGCGCCAGCGTCGCTCGACGAGTCGATGGGGGAGGGGCGTATCCGGGAGGCGCTCACGTCGGCGGGCCCGCCGATCCGGGCGAACGACGCGGTGCTCCTGCACGGCGACTACTGGCCGGGGAATCTCCTGTGGAAGGACGACGTGCTGGTGGCCGTGATCGATTGGGAGGATGCCCGGACCGGTGACCCATTGGCCGACCTGGCCCACAGTCGCTTGGAGGTCCTCTGGGCGTTCGGGCCGGAGGCGATGGAGGTCTTCACCGGGCGATATCGAGCCCGGTGCGCGCCCGGGCTCGCCTGGGCCGACCTGCCGAGGTGGGACCTCATCGCCGCGCTGCGGCCGTGCGGGGCGCTGGCGGGCTGGGGCCTGGAAGGGGAGAGGGAGGAGATGATGCGAGCGCGCCACGCCTGGTTCGTGGGCCGGGCGACCGGGGACTTGGGCATCGGGTAATGGTCGCGACGGACCGCACCGGGCGATGCCGGCGTCGCCCGGTGCGTGATGCGAACGCGGTGAGGCAGGGTAGAGGGGACGACACCGGCGACACCGGCGACGCTGGGACGAGCGATCGGCCGGGCGGTCGGCCCGGGTGTGGGCGACCGGCCCGGGCGCTGGTCGGAGGGGAGGTAGCATCGCCACCGGCTGGCCGTCATCCCGCGACCCGTACGGCGTGGCCATCGGTATCGACCCCCATCCGAGGAGCAGTGCCGTGAAGCGATCCGTTCGTCTCTCCCCCGCCGTGAGCGCCGTCCGCCCCGAGCGTGCCGTCCAGCGTGCCCGCTCCCGGCTCGTCACCTGGGTGGTGATGGTGCTGTTCTCCCTGCCGATGACCCCGGCCGCGGTGGCCCTATCGACCCCGGTCGCCGTGGTGGGGTGCACCGCTGGGCAGGCCGGGATCGGGGACGGGTATTACCCGACGATGGGGAATGGCGGCTATGACGCGCGGCACTATGACCTCGACATGGACATCGATGTCGAGGGCGGCGAGATCGAGGCGGCGACCGTGGCGATCCAGGCACTGGCGACCGCCGACCTGTGCCGGTTCAACCTCGATTTCGAGGGTCTCACGATCGACGGCGTCTCGGTCGATGGCCGGGCGGCGACCCATGCGCGGGACGGCAAGGAGCTGACCATCATCCCGGCGACCCCGATCGGGGCCGGGGACGGCTTCGGCATCGAGGTCCGGTATCACGGGGTCCCGGTGGCGGCGACGTTGTCCGGTGAGCCGACCGGCACCGGGGCGGCGCCGGAGGCGGCGGACGGACGCGATGGCCTGGGCGGGGCGGACCCGGACGAGGCGCCGGTTATCCGGGGCGGATGGTTCGCGACCGGGGATGAGGTGTTCATCCTCGGGGAGCCGACCGGGGCCAGGTTCTGGTACCCGGTCAACGAGCACCCGGCCGACAAGGCGACCTACACGGCCAGCTACACGGTCGACGAGCCCTTCTCCGTCGTCGCCAACGGTTCGCCCGCGGGGGAGACGGACAACGGCACGACGCGGACATTTACCTGGGATTCCCGGGACCCGATGGCCAGCTACCTGGTGACGTTCCACGCCGGGGTGCTGGAGACCGAGGAGTTGGCCGGACCGAATGGGCTGCCGGTCCGGCTGTCGTTCGCGGCGGAGGTGCCGGAGGCGCAGCGGGACGTGTTCCGCCGGCTGCCGGAGATGATCCGGGTCGCGGAGTCGATGTTCGGGCCCTACCCGTTCGAGTCGGCCGGGGCGACGGTGGTCTGGGAGAACCTGGGGGGCCTGGCCCTGGAGACGCAGACGCTGCCGGTCTTCGGGGGCATCCCGGCCGAGCCGGACGGGACGCTGCTGCCGGGGGATATCCGGGCCTTGGAATCGACCATCTTCCATGAGCTGGCGCACCAGTGGTTCGGCAACGCGGTCAGCGTCCAGCGATGGGCCGACATCTGGTTGAACGAGGGATTCGCGACCTACGCCGAGTTGCTCTGGGCCGAGCGGACCGGTGATGTGGGGGCACGTGATGGCACATTGGCGGCGATGCTGGCCCGGACTGAGACGGCGTTCCGGTTCAACGATCCCGAGACGGTGGCCCGTCTGACGGCGCGGGACGTGATCGAGGCAATGAATGCGGTCGCCGAGTGCGTCGACGAGGAGTGCCTGGACGCGTTGTGGGAGGCGATCGGCGCGGAGACGGACGCGGACCTCGATGACATTCCCGCGACGAGGGTCTTGGTCGCCCTCTCGGAAGCGATCGGGACGGCGCCCGGGTACTTCCCCGGCCTGCCGCTGCTGACCGGCGACCCGGGCCGGGCCGAAATCTTCTCCGGCACGGCGGTCTACGGCCGGGGGGCGCTGACGCTGCACGCCTTCCGCCTGGAGGTCGGGGACGACGCCTTCATTGCCACGCTGCGGGCCTGGGTCGAGACGCATCGGAATAGCAACGCGGCGACCGACGACTTCGTCGCCGTCGCCGAGGACGTGACCGGTCACGAGTTGAGCGCGTTCTTCGATGACTGGTTGTATCGGGTGGCGGTGCCAGAACTGGACCTCGGCTGAGCGAGGGTCCCGGACGCCGGGTGGTGTTGACGAGACGC
>JACCVE010000393.1 GCA_013698285.1 Chloroflexia bacterium
GTGTCGGCGTCCCGGGCCACGGCGGCCGGGACGGCCCGGCGCGGGGCGACGGGCGCGTCGGCGTCGAGGCCGAGGGCGACCGTGGCTCCCTTCCACGGTGCGAGCGGGATCTGGCGGCCCAGGCCGCGCTGCAACTGGCGCCACTTGCCGTTCTCGTCCGGTGAGAGCAGGGTGATGGCGCGGCCCTCGCGGCCCATCCGGCCCGTCCGGCCGACCCGGTGGGTCAGCAGTTCCGGAGATTCCGGCAACTCCAGGTTGACGACCAGGAAGATGTCGGTGACATCAAGGCCGCGGGCGGCGACGTTGGTCGCGATCAGGATCGGGGCCTCGCCGGAGCGGAACTGCTCCATGGCCCGGTCCCGGGCGTTCTGAGACAGGTTGCCCTGCAGGGCGACCACGGGGTAGCCCGCCAACTCGAGCTGACGGGCGATCTTCTTGACCCCGTGCTTGGTCCGGCCAAAGACCAGGATCGAGCCCTCTTGCCGGTGGTCGAGCAGGGATTCGAGGATTTCCATCTTGCGGGTCGCGTCGACCATGTAGGCGACGTGCTCGATGGACGGGATGTCCTCGGGCTTGGTGTCGATCGCCACCACGACCGGCTCCCGCAGGTGCTGGTCGGCGGTCTGGCGGACCCACGGCGGCATCGTGGCCGAGAAGAGGGCGGTCTGGCGGCTGGACGGCGTGCGGCGGATGATCTTCTCGACATCCGGCGCAAAGCCGCGGTCGAGCATCTCGTCGGCCTCGTCGAGGACCAGGAAGCGGACACCGTCGAGCCGCAGGGCGCCCTGGCCGAGCAGGTCCAGGACGCGGCCGGGGGTGCCGATCACGATATGGGCGCCGCGCCGCAGAGCGTCCCGCTGGGGACCCATCGAGCGGCCGCCGAAGATCTGGACCGAGCGCAGGCGGCGGCGGGCGATCAGGGGATCGATGACGCTGCCGATCTGGACCGCCAGCTCACGGGTCGGGGTCAGGATCAGGGCCTGGACGGCGTTGACGCTGGGGTCGAGCCGTTCGACCAGCGGGATGCTGAAGGCGAGTGTCTTGCCGGACCCGGTGCGGGCCTGGCCGATCACGTCGCGGCCACCGAGGAGGACGGGGATCGTCGCCGACTGGATGGGGGTCGGGTCGGTGATGCCGGTGGCGGTGAGCGCGTTCAGCGTCTCGACGGCGATCGGCAGGTCGGCGAAGGACGCGGTGCGCGCCCCGGCGAGCCCGGGCACGGTGGCCGGGCGGTCGAGTGTGGCGACTGGCATAAGGAAAGGGACCTCAACGGGCGCGGCGACATGACGGAGGTGTACCGGGAATTCGTGCCGGTACCAGAGCAAGAGACCGACGGCCGGTCAGTACGGCTCGACGGCCCCAACGCCGCGCGTGAGGGAAGGGCAGATGGCGTACTGTTGCGCGGCGGACCCGCGCACCCCGAGCTATTGACGCCAGTATACCACGGCGAGCCCACCGCCCTCCGGCACGACCGATCGCACCCGATCGCCGGGTGGGCTATTCGGCCCGGACAAGGGAACGCCCGGTGGCGGGACCGTTAGGGGATGGCCCGGGAAACGGGGTTCGCCCTACGTTGTCTCCACCGGGGCGTGATGGGGCGGACCAGCTCCTGCCAATGGTGTCCACCGTGGTGTGGACCCAGCGTCGCGTTCGGTTCAGTCAGGACGCAGCGCGATGCGACACCTTCTCTCCCAGCCGGGCCGCTGGTCCGCTCCCGCTGCCGGTGCCGATCCCTGGCCACGGGTGGCGCCACTCGGCCGCGGCGCTTCGGTGCCGGCCCAGGCCCGGTATGCCCGGCGCCTCTCGTGGACCGTTGGCGCGATCATCGGCGGGATCGCGCTCCTCGCCATCGTCGGGCAGATCAACCTCCAGGACGTGTTGGCGCGGCAGGCCGAGGCCGACGAGCTGGCGACGCTGGCCCGTGCTCACCACGAACAGACGCGCGTGGTCAGCGATGGGGCCTCTGCCCTCGCCGCCGAGACCGACCCCGCCCGCCGGCTCACCCGGGCCCGGGAGCTGGGGGACCAGGTCGCGACGTGGACAAGCCAGCACGGGGCCCTGGACCCGGGCGAAGCCGGCGTCCTCTCCGCCGCGGAGTCGGACCGGGCCCGGTCGTGGTTCATGGGTGTCACACCTCAGTTCCAAGCCATCGACCGGGCCGTGCGAGGTGTCGTGGGGGCGGTCGCGCCAGACGGGCGGCTGACCAACGCCGCGATCGCCACGCCCCTGGCCGCGGCGATCGAGGCGAACGAGTCGGCCTACCTCGCCGGGATCGTCGAAGTCGGCGCGGCGTACGACGACCTGGCGAGCGGGCAGCTCGGCGATCTCCGCCACACGGGGCAGACATTGCTCCTCCTGACCCTGGGCGTCCTGGCCCTGGCGGCGGTCCTGGTGTTCGGCCCGGCATTGCGGTGGCTGCGCCGGTGTCTGGCCACGCTGCGCCGGGCAGAGACCGAAGCCCATCAACTCGGCGACATCATCGCCGCATCCTCCGACGCTGTCGTCGGCGTCACCCTCGACGGCCGCATCGTGTCCTGGAATGGGGGGGCCGCGGCGGTCTACGGCAGGTCGGGACGAGAATCCATCGGCATGCCCGTCGCGGATCTCGTCCAGGATGCCGGGGCGACGAGTACCGACCCCCTCCTCAGCACCCTGGCCACCCTCCGCGCCGGGGGCGACCCCGGGGGGCCGGTCCGCTTCGTCGCGGTCCACCGGCACCGCGACGGCGGGGCGATCAATGTCTCGTGCGCGGTCTCGCCGCTCCGGGACGGGGGCGGATCGGTGATCGGCATGTCGCTGATCACCCGGGACGAGACCGAGGCGAACCTGTTACGGGGCCAACTCGCCTTCCAGGCCCTCCACGATCCCCTGACCGAGACCCCGAACCGGACGTTGTTCCGGGATCGCCTCCACCAGGCCACTGCCCGGGCGACCCGGCGGGGCACCCTGGTCGGCGTCCTGACCGTGGACATCGACGCCTTCCGGTTCGTCAACGATCGTCACGGCCACGAGGTCGGGGATGGCCTGCTGAGAGCGGTGTCGCACCGGGTCGGCACCCTCCTGCGGGCCAGCGATACGCTGGCCCGGGTCACGGCCGGCCAATTCGCGATCTTGCTGGACGACCTGGCCGACGGCGTCGCGGCGGAGGAGGTGGCCCACCGGGTGATGGCGGCCTTCGCCGACCCCTTCACGGTCGATTCGCTCGACATCACCATCTCGGCGAGTGCCGGCTTGGCCGTCAGTCGCGCGGAGTCGTCGTTGGGCCCGGCGGGCACCGCGCCGCCCGATGACCTGCTCCACGATGCGGAGGCGGCGCTGGCCAACGCCAAGCGCGGTGGCAAGGGCTCGGTGGTCGTCTTCGAGCGGGCGATGACGGCCCGGGCCCGCTCTCGGTTCAGGCTGGAGAGCGAGCTCCGGTCGGGGATCCGCGACGGTGAGCTGGTCGTGCACTACCAACCGGTCATCCACTTCACGACCGGCCGCATCACCGAGATGGAAGCCCTGGTCCGGTGGCAACATCCCCGGCTCGGCCTCCTCGCCCCGGCGGACTTCATCGGTTTGGCCGAGGAGAGCGGCCTGATCCTGCCGCTGGGCCGCTGGGTGCTCAACGAGGCGTGTGACCAGGCGCGGGCCTGGCAGCGGCTGATGCCGGAGCGGGAGACCCTCGTCATCACCGTCAACGTCTCGGCCCGCCAGTTCGGACAGACGGCGATGGTGCGGGTCGTGGAGGACGTGCTGGCGGCGACCGGTCTCGACGCGGGGTGCCTGAAGTTGGAGATCAGCGAGACGGTCGCCACCGGGGACGTGCTGCGGCCCATGGACACCCTGGCCAGCCTGAAGCGGCTCGGCGTGGGCCTGGCAATCGACGATTTCGGGACCGGGTACTCCGGCCTGGAGGCCCTGCGGCGGTGCGCGGTCGATACCCTCAAGATCGACCGCGAGTTCGTCGCCCGCCTCGGTGCCGACGAGCGGGAACGGGCGGTCGTCGGGGCGATCGTCAACATGGGCCGGGCCCTCGGGATGCGGGTGATGGCGGCCGGGGTGGAGCGTGTGGAGCAGTTGACGATCTTGACCGGGCTCGGCTGCGACGGCGGCCAGGGCTACCTCTTCGCCAAGCCCCTGCCCGCCGAGGAGGTGACCCTCCTGCTCGGGGCGTCCCCCCGCTGGTCGATGAGCGGTCCGGTCCAGGTCGTGCCGGAGTCTCCAACGCTC
>JACCVE010000482.1 GCA_013698285.1 Chloroflexia bacterium
GCTGCCCTACGAGGTCCGCGTCCACGAGTGGGGAGGCGGAGCCCAGTTCGACCTCCCGGCCGGCCTCGTGGGCTCCGTCATCGAGGGGCAGCACGGCGTCACGAGTCTGGCCTACCGCCTCGACCTCGCCCGGGCCCGCCGCTTCGACCCGGCCCGGGCGGAAGCGAGCGGCATCCCCCGCTCCGCCTGGACCACGCTCCAACGCGGCGAGGACGCCTCTTGGGACGGGGGGACGGCGACGCCGGACGACGTCCTGGAGCCGCCCCGGCGGGGTCTGGCGATGGGCTACCTGACCGACACGACCTACCTGCCAACCTTCGCCGACCACTTCCGGGGGGTTGACCTGCTGGTCACCGAAGGCACCTACGGCGACCCCGGGGACGCCGAGAAGGCCAAGGATCACAACCACATGACCTTCACCGAGGCCGCCACCATCGCCCGCGACGCCGGGGCCCGCCGCCTCTGGCTGACTCACTTCAGCGCCCGGATGGACGACCCCGGCCGGTACCTCCCCCACGCCACGGCGGTCTTCCCCGCCACCGAGGTCGGCCACTCCGGCCTGACGACCCGCTTGGACTTCGACCACGAGGCGGAGCCGTCAACCGATTCCGTCGTCACGGCTCGCCCTTCCTGACCACGGCGGACCGGATCATCCCACCCGTTCCAAAACGGCCACGACACGTCTCCCGGACCTCCCGCCAGACCGTCCCGCACACGAGCCCGATCGCCATCGAGATCGTCAGTGTCAGCGGCAACAGGTACCGGGCGTATTCGACACCCATCACCATGATGACGAAGACCGATTGTCCGGTCAGGAACATGACCGCCAGGGCATTGCCGCTCATCAGACCCCATCGGCCGATGAGGTGGCAGGCGAGGAGCAGGCCAGCGATCGTCACGGCCAGGTCCCAGGAACTGCCTCCAAACCAGGCCGGCGAGAGAGCACCGGTCGCGTCGGCAAACTTGGACGCGAGGAGACCACTCACGTTCGCCGCTGTTCCCAGTTCACCGCCCACGCGCTCCATGGCATTGCCGATGCCCGTGACCCGGGCTTCGGGATTGGCGTTCCCCTGGCTCTCGAAGGAATCGAGCCGGAAGTGGTACATGCGGATGAGGTGGGTGAAGGGATTTTGCCAGAGGTACGGAGAGGCGGCGATGAAGGTCGCCAGCGCGATGACGGGCATCGAGACCAACTGCAGGGTCTGCCCGCTGGTCAGGCGTGACACCCAGTACCGGACACGGGGCACCAGGAGCACGGCGCCCAAGACGCCCAGCGGGACACTGAGCAACAAGGGACTCAACTTCGCCGCCGCCCCGCAGCCGAGCACGACGCCGACCAGGATGGCCCGGGCCCAGTTCGGTCGCGACACCCACGCCTCGAGCGCCAGTGCCGCCAGGGCGATGAAGACGACCAGCGACGCATCGCCCCAGGCCCGGGTGGCGGTGTCGAGCACCAGCGGGTGGAAGCCTTGAACCAGGCCGGTGATCAGCCCGCCGAAGGTGCCGGACAGGCGACTGCCTACGACGTACATGATCCCGGCGGTCAGGGCCGCGAGGGCGACGTTGGCCCGCCTTGCCGCGAGCAGGTCGGCTCGCCCGGGCATATGGCCCCGGGCGACGTTCCAGGCCTCGTCCCGCTCCATGTTCCAGAACCCGTTCACGTCGAGGTCGCGCCCCTGGACCAGCAACCCGAGGCCGAGGAGATACGACGCCATCGGCGGTTGGTCCCGCATCCGGCGGAACTCGTCCCAGGAACCATACGTCGCCGCGTACCCCTCGTCCTGCCACCGAGGTCCGAGGGGATCGCGCCAGAGACCCAGGTAATAGACCCGGCGGACCCAGCGCGCCTCGTCCCGGTGGAACGGCGTCCGCTCGACGGACCGCTCCAGGTGGGCGAATGTGCCGGGGCGATGAGCAGTACCAGCGCGGCGTCGATGCCCACCCGTTTGCCGGCCCACTGGGACGATGGCACCGGCGACGCTCCTTGGGGCCAATCTTATGGTGCCGGGAGACCCCGCTGGTGCCGGGCCACGGCGTGGTCAGCGCAGCGTTTTGATCGCGCCCCAAAGGTCCCCGGCCAGGCGACGCTTCGGCATCCGGCCCGCCATCGCGGCCAGGGAGCGGTACTTCTCGGCCTTGGGCTTGCCGTCCACGGTCAGGTAGGCCCGGGCCATCTCCGAGATGAGGTCCGGGTAGTCGGCGAGCAGGTGGGGGCGGGCGTGGGCGAAGTCGGTGACGTTGCGGATCTTGTAGAGGTCCTTGATGACCACGCTGTCCTCGAGCAGTTCCCGGTACCGTGAGAGGGTCGCCGCCGAGAAGTCGCCCCGCCCGGTCGCCTCGACGATCGCCCTCGCCGCCATCTGGCCCGAGAGCATCGCCAGGTTGACCCCCTCTCGGTTGAGCGGGTTGACGAACCCGGCCGCGTCCCCGACCACCACCACGCCGTCGGCATAGACCTGCGGCATCCTGTTGTAGCCGCCCTCCGGGATCAGGTGAGCCGAGTACTCGACCGTCTCGCCCCCGGCGAGGAGAGGCGCGATCGAGGGATGCCGCTTGAACCGGTCCAGCATGTCGTTGACGTTGACCCCGGTCCGGATCAGGTCTTCCAGTAAGGCCCCGGTGCCGACCGACAGGGTGTCGCGGTTGGTGTAGATGAAGCCATAGCCCAGCAGGTTCGACGTCGACTCGCCGAAGATCTCCAGCGCCGTGCCGAGACCGGGCGGCAGGTTGAAGCGGTCCTCGATCGTGCCGGACGGCA
>JACCVE010000496.1 GCA_013698285.1 Chloroflexia bacterium
GCTCGGAGGCGCCGCGCTGGCGGCGACGGGCGCGTCGCGCCGGGCGGCGGCGCTGGACGGCCGATTCTCCCTACAGCGTGGGGACGGCCCGGTCTTGGTCGGTGGGAGGTCGTATGACGCCTATGTCGAGGCGGCCGACAAGCGGGGCCAGTTCGCCTATTACAGTTGTGAGTTCGACGCCGCCTGGATCGTCCTGAACACGTTCGGGATCGACGCGAGCTTCGAGGAGCAGGTGGCGATCACCGGCATCGATCGGGACCCCGAGCCCTACGCGGTCGAGACCGCCGGCGGGATCGTGATCTACGGCGGGGACATCGAGGAGACGTTCTGCGGCGACTTCACCTGGAACTACCTGGCTAAGCTGCGCTCCCCGGCGATGCGCAAGGTCTTCGACGCCTACGGGCTCGACGTTCGCCCGGTGCGGGACCGGCACGACATCGAGGCCGCGCTGCTGCGGGGCGAGCCGGTCTGGGTCAAGCCGACGGTGGACTTCAAGCCCTTCACCCTCGCCACCTGGACTACCCTGGACGGGACGACCTACCCGACCGTCCTCGACAACGACCACGCCGTGGTGGCGGTCGGGTTCAATGACGACGTCGTGGTGATCAAGGACCCGCTCGGCCCGACCAACACCAATTGGGACCGGGCCTGGGAGTACGAGGTCCCTTGGCCGGACTTCCTCCGGTGCTGGGAGGCCCAGGCCGACGACGGATTGGCCGTCGGCCCGGCGGTGGAGGGTTCAGGTGACGGGACCGAAGGTCCCGAAACGTCCGGGTCCGATTAGCGGAGACCGTCAGAATCGAAACGTCCTGTGACGGGACCCTCCTCCTCATGAGGCGAGATCGCGCGTATAATCCGCTCACTTGAGGAGTCGAGTCGTCATGAGGAGGTGATCCGATGAGGATGGGCGCCAGCGTCGTCACCTACACGGTCGACGGGTCCAACGTCGAGGAATTGTATCGCCGGGTTCAGGACCACATCGTTCCCTCCGCTCGCCAAACGAACGGATATCGGGGGTTTCTCCTCATCGATCTCCGAGACGGTCAGCATCAGGCGATCGTGCTGTTCGATTCGGTCGAGGATGTTGGGGCGGCCCAGCAATCGCTCGGGCCGGTAGGTCGGGAACATACCTACGCGCTGATGTCCGGGCCTGCGACCGGCACTATCGGGACCGTGGTCGTCAGCGACGGGGTCTTGGTGGGGTCGCCGACACCCTGAACCCTGAACCACGGGATCGTCACTATCCCGCTTTCTCGCGATCCCGCGAGCACTCTGACCTTGCACGAGCGGGGCTCGATTGGTCAGGCTCTCGACATGCCCGGCGTTGCCGGACCGGACCATCGTCGACCGTGCCGCACATAGCTACGTCCGAACGGGCAGCCTCCTGAGGGCGCGAAACACGGTCGTGTCGGCGTAGACGAGGGGGACACCTGGTTCGTCGTGAGCCAGCTCCGGAAAGCGGCGGAGCAGCGTCCCGATTGCCATCGTTCCCTCCAATCGGGCCAGCGGCGCCCCGATACAGAAATGCGCCCCGAAGCCAAATGCCAGGTGACGGTTATCCGGTCGGCCCAGGAGCAGGTCGTCTGGGTCGGGGAACCGCGACGGGTCACGATTCGCCGCGCCGAGCCAGAGATCGACGAACTGTCCGGTCCTGATGGCCTGGCCGTCCCAGGCGACGTCCGCAAGCGCCCGGCGTGAGGTGACTTGGACCGGGCTGTCGAACCGCAACAATTCCTCGACGGCAGATTCCATCGGGACGTCACCGGCGATCAAGCGATGGCGTTCGTCTGGATGGTCGAGGAGCGCCCGTACCCCGTTGCCGATCAGGTTGGTCGTCGTCTCGTGGCCGGCGATCAGCATCAGGATGCAGGTCGCGTAGAGCTCGTCGTCGCCGAGCACGTCGCCGCGCTCCTCGGCCAGGAGGAGCGTGCTGATGAGGTCGATTTGAGGTGTGACGCGCCGGGCGGCGACGATCGCTCCCAGGTACGAGGCCATCTCCCGGACGCTCGCGTCGGCGCGTTCCCCCACGCCGGGGACCCGGGAGCCGCCGCCGATGAACATCGCGAAGTCGTCCGACCAGGCCTTGAGCCGGTCGCGATCCTCCGCCGGGACCCCGAGCAGCCGGGCGATGACCATGGTCGGCAGGGGATAGGCGAGGTCCCGGATCACGTCCATCTGACCACCCGGCGGAACGGCATCGAGCAGATCGTCGACGACCGACTGGATGGTCTCGCGCATCGCCGCGACGACCCGGGGCGTGAACGCGCGATTGACCAGGCCGCGTAGGCGGGTGTGGAGGGGGGGATCGGCGAAGAGCATCATCGCTCGCTGGATTCGGGCCAGGTAGTCGAACCGGTTGCGACGCTCCCCGTCCATGTGGCCGAAGAAGATGTCTTCCCGGTCGGCGCCGAAGCGCGGGTCGCGCAGCATCGCCGAGACCGCCTCGTACCCGGTGACCGTCCACCCATTTCCGGGCTCGTCCCAGAGGACCGGACTCTCCGCCCGCCAAGCCGCGTAGTGCGGGTAGGGGTCCTCCAACCTCGTCAGCCCCGTCACCGTTTGGTCAACAGCCATCGATTCATTCCCTCCGGCGACGCATCATCGCTCTGGCACGTTTTCCGCGTACCTTTGCATAGTCTGCCCCGGGGGAAGATCGCGTCAACCGGTGAGGAGGACACGATGCCCTCCGACTCCCGATCCGACCTGCCCAAGGGTGTGAGCGACAACCTACCCGTCCATGCCCAGGACATCTACAAGGAGGCGTACAACAGCGCCTGGGACGAGTACGGCCACGATGAACCCCGCGCCTACCGCGTGGCGTGGGGTGCGGTGGAGCGGAGTTATCACGAGGGCGACGACGGGAAATGGGTGAAGGGCGCCTGCCAAGACTGACGTGGCGTGGTGGCGTGGTGACGTGCCACGTGAGCCTCCCGCCCCAATGCCCGCCGGGGCCGTTAGCCACCCCGCCGAAGAGTTCAGAACACCAGGACGTTCGTCGCCTCGGCGCAGCGCCGAGCCAGGTCGGGCGGGTTGGTAAACGAGGCATTCTTACCGTCGAGTTCGTCGTCGCGGACCCCACGGGCCCGGGCGCACGCCCCTCATATGTAGATGGTGATGCCGGCGACCTTGATCTTCTCCATCAACTCCCGCAGCGGCGGCAGGCCGACCGGCACGACGGAATCGATGTGGTGGTCCTGGATCAGCACGGCCGCGTCGCCCGCTAGGTTGATATCGGCCTCGATGCCAGCCTCGAATGCCCCGTTCACCGCGAGGTGGAACGGCATGCAGGCCTTAGTCGGGTCGTCCGGGCCGTGGGTGCCGATGTAGAGCAGCTTGGCCATGCACATCCTCCGTGGATCGTGATGGGTAACGTCTCCAGACCGAGTCCACATGGATAGGTCAGTCCGGAGATCGTACAACCGGCTCCGGGTTTGTCAACGCCGATTATCGAGCGGGCCAACGGCGGCCAGGTTCACCGCGACCTTCTGACGGACTTCACCGCCAGCGGTGCCACGATCGAGATGGCGGCGAGGATGAAGATCGAGAGGGCCAGGGGGCGGGTGACGAAGGTCGAGTAGTCGCCCTGGCTGAGTTGGAGGGCGCGGCGGAAGTGTTGCTCGGCCTGGGGGCCGAGGATCATCGCCACGACGGCCGGGGCGACCGGGATCGCGAAGCGGCGCATCACGAAGCCGAGCGCGCCAAGGATGTAGAGGACGACCACATCGACGGTGGAATTGTTCAGCGTGTAGGTGCCCAGGCCCGCGAGGACGAGGATGCCGGCGTAGAGGAGCGGGCGGGGGATCGCCAGCAGCCGGACCCAGAGGC
>JACCVE010000514.1 GCA_013698285.1 Chloroflexia bacterium
GCGCAGGCAGCGGGGCCGGTGGGCGGGATTCGGGGCAGCGCAGGCAGTGCAGAACACGGCATCCCTCGCGCGCTGGTCGGTCGGGCCGCTATCGTAGCACGCGACCGGCGCCGCGACGCGGCCCGCGTGATCCATAGGAGCGGTGCCACCGGTGGGGCTGATCGGGGAGGGACGGGTGTGAGGCGGCGATCCGGGGCCGGCGGCGGGGACGGTACCACCCCATTCGACCGGCGACGAGGGGTGGCCTGCCTCCAGACAGTGGCGATCCTGCTCGCCCCATTCATCGGGCTGCTCTACGGGGTCACCGCCGGCCTGGCGGTGATGACGGTCACCCTGGCCGCGATCGCCGGGCTCGTTCGCCAGGCAATGCCCGAGGCCCCGGCGGCGATCCGCCCCCGCTTGCGGGTCGTCGTACTGGTCAATCTGGTCCTTGCGGTGGCCTGCGCGCTCGCCGTCGTCTGGCGGGTGGCGTGAGCGGTCCCGACGCGACGGCCTGGTGACCTGGGGTCTATCGGCTCGCCCCGGAACGCGGATGCGTTGTCCGAACGTGGGCCGGGTGACGCGGTGGCAAGGGAGTGCGGTCCCAGGTGTGAGGATGGGGAGGACGCTGGACTCAGAACCGGACCACCGGGGGGCGGGGCTTCGGGCCGGGATCGTCGCTGGGGCGGACCTTCTCCATCCAGACGCCGTGGCGGCCGCGGCCGTAGTAGTCGCGGCTGTGGCGGTGGTGGGCGTAGCCGCTGCTGGCGTAGAGGGCCCGGGCGGCGGCGTTGTCCTCCTCGACCACGAGCACGACTGACCCGGCCGGGAAGGCGTCCTCCAACGCCCGGAGCAGGGCCCGGGCGACCCCCTGGCGGCGAGCGTCCGGGTCGGTCGCCAGGTTGATGACACGCCCCTGGTTGACGTGGATGTCTCCGATGCCACAACCGACGACCTCGCCCTCCCGGCGGGCGACCAGGAAGGTCACCGAGGGGAGTGCCCAGAGCAGGCAGAGAGCGCCCAACCCATAGGCCAGGCGGCGGGAGAACGCTCGCCGCTGGAGGCGGGCGACGGCGCGCAGTTCCCGGACCCGGACCGGCCCGATCTCGAGCGGTCCATGGAGATGTCCCAGACCGGCGCGACCCGCGCTCCCTTCCCCCCGGACGCGCGGCTCCTCCGGGGCCTGGTGGGCGAGCGGCTCCCGCGCCGGATTCGCGCCGGTGGCCGGGTCACCCGCCGTGAGGAGGCCAGGGATCGGGTCCGCCATCCCGGGGCCGGGCCCCGGCGCGGGAGCGCCATGCGATGCGTTGGTGAGCGTATGCATGGGGAGGAGCCGCACGTCTTCGCGGGGATGTCCGACCGGGGAGAGGGTCACGGGGAGCATGGTACATCACGGGCCGGGCAAGGCCCCGGCCGGATGAGGCGTCCATCGGCGTCGATCGGCGTCGTTCGAGATCGCCGGGCCGCGACGGGCGGCGGCGAGAGTTGAACCGCCCTGATGGGCGGCGCGAGGTGGACACCTCTTGTCTGGGGCACGAGCCCGGCCGGGCCGTCACGGGCGACCGGTGATCTCCGGAAGGCCGGAGACAGCATCCGGGAGACCGGAGACGTCAATGGCGAGGCGCGGCCGGACCAGCGGCCGGGCCAGCCGGAACGGCCTCCGGTCTCGACCCGATGGGGGCGTCTGGGCCGTGGTGGGTGACAGCCGTGGCCACCGGGTCAGGGCCGAGGCGGTGGATCTGGCTGTAGAGTCCGGCCCCGGCGAGGCCATGGACCCCGCCGAGCAGCAGCCAGCGGGCGATCGCGTCCAGACTGGTCGGCGCGCCGAGCGCGAGGTCGGCCAGGGCGACGAGCAGGGTCGCGCTGGCGATGGCGACCAGGCCGGCGAACCGGGTGGGCAACCCCGCTCGCTTGGCGACCTCGACGCAGGCGGGCACGATCACGACGACCGGGACCCCGGCCAGGGCTTCGACGACGTCCATGGGAGTCTCCATTTCGGGTGATGCGACCGCGCGCACGCCGGGCGACCACGATCACGCGACATATCCCGGCAGGGTAACAACGCTGACGGATACGGACGGAGTGTTGAGAGGCGCCACCGCGGGCGTGACATACGGCCAGCCAAGGACGGCTTCATTCGACCGGGGCCGGATCGGCCGATCCGGCCCCGGTCGGCAGTCTCAGACCTCGACCAGCACGAGCGAGATCGTCGATTCGCCCCACCGCCCGGCATCGGCGGGCTTGGCCACCGTCTCGCGCAGGCCGACGATCCGGACGGCGTAGGTGGTCGCGGTGGACTCGTGATCGATGTCCGCGAACTGGAGCGTCGTGCCCGCCTCCCAGGCGGCCCAGAGATCGGTCGCCAGTTGGCGGCCCGAACGCGGCTCCGGCGTCCCGTCCCGCCGCGTCGCCGCGTCGCGGGCGCGGACCTGCATCTCCCAGCGGCGGCGCCGGGCCGGGGTCTCGAACAGCTCGTACTCGGCCCACAGCCCGACCAGGACCGGCGCCCAGTCGGTGACGGTGGCCCACGTCACCCGGAGCTGGATGAAGCGGCTGGTCGCCACGTCGGAGAGGACGGCCGCGTCCACCTCGATCAGGCGCTGGGTGGGGCTCGTCTGGTTGATCTGCGCCGCCGTGATGAAGGTCGCCCCGCCGTCGACGGAGTAGAGCAGGGTCATCTGGGCGAGGGTGTCGGTCGATGCGACGTTGCCCCGGGGATCGGGGGCGGCGAAGACGGCGCCGACCTTCCGCCAGGCCTTGGGCTTGTCCCGCTCCCCGGCGTCGAGGAGGGACGTGGTGTAGCTGCCGGAGTCGCGGTAGGTGTTGAGCGCCTTGGTCCGCCAGACCAGGCGGTAGAGATCGTAGGTGGTGGCGCCGCCCCGGAAAACGACGAGATCCCGGTCTCCGGCGCCGCCGAGGTGGGCGGGCCAGCAGCGCATCGCCCCGGCCGCGCCCTCCGGTGTCGACAACAGGCACCACCAACCTTGACCGTCCCAGGCCCACAGCTCGGAGTCCTCGGCCCGGGAGATGATCGCGACGATCAGCAGCCCGCCCGCGACGCAGGCCCCCAGGCAGCGCCGCCCCTCGATGCCGGCCGCGCGCCAGCCCTGGCGGTCGCCGGTCGGGCGGTACTCCATCACCTGGTTGTGGAGCCAGGTGTAGAGGCGCCCCCCGTAGGACAGGAGGAACGCGAAGTCGTTCTCGGCCGCGGTGAAGCCGCCGGAGAAGAGCGGCTCCGGGTCGGTGGTCCACAGGCCGGTGGTGGGGTTGACCCGCCCGCCGAGCAGATACAGGCTCGACTTGGTGGCGATGGCGACGCGGCCCTCGAACAGCGACATGGCCATGATGTCGGAGTCGAGTTCGCGAGAGTCCTGGGCCGGGGTCGGGCCGGTGAGCATGCGGAGGGTGTCGGTCTGGCCAGTGTTGGCATCGGACCAGACCAGCCGCCGGGCGTAGCCCACGCCGAACTTGCCGCGCGCCCCGGCCAGCATGATCGTGATCGCGGCCGAGACGGGATCGACCAGTCGAATCTCGCCGGCGCTGCCGAGGAGGCAGACGACTTTCCCCTGGTAGGTGGCGAGGTCGGTGATCGGCCCGGCGGGCATGGTGGCGAAGGACGTGAAGCCCAGCCATGTGGGGTTGGTCACACCCGCCGACTTGTAGAGGACGGACCCGGCGGCGACGAAGGTGAAGCCCGCGCATTGGACGGAGGGGCGGCGGTTGGAGGGGAGGACGCCGGGGGCGGGGAGGACGGTGTCGATGAAGGCGGTGACGTTCGGCCACGGCTCGACGCCCTGGCCGCCGAGGGCGGGGCCGACGCCGGGCGAATCCCAGCCGCGGTCCCGCTCCAGTTGGATGGCGCGGTGCTGGCCGCCGAAGAAGTCGCGTTGGGAGACGCGGCCGGCGCGGCCCTCGGCGAGGCCGTCGTGGGCGCGGGCGTAGGAGCCGGGCACGACCATGTAGCCCTGGCCGGCGAGGGTGATGTCGGTCGGCATCGTCGGTCAGTCTCCTCTCATCGCGCTGCCATCGCTGCTCGCCATCGGAACGGATGGATCGTCGTGAACCGGCCGGTGGGGGAGTCGCTACCGGCGAGCGGCCCAGGTGACCGATCCGCCCCGGGTCGTCCCCGTCCGGGCACGCCGGGTGGCGTCCCGGCGCGGTGCGGCTCGCCAGGGGACCGGACGATGGTCACGGCGGCACTCGTCAGCCCTGGTCAGGTTCGCCGGGTTCCATCCCGAGCAGGGTCGCCGGGGAGCAACCCAAAACCTGGCACAGGCCGACCAGGTGGGTCAGTGACGGCATCCTGTTCCCGCTCTCCCAGCGGCAGACCGCCGAGCGGTCGCAGTGGATCGCCGCGGCCAGGGTGTACTGGCTCAGGCCCAGCCGCTTCCGGTGGTCGAGGATCTGCCGCCCGACTGTCGCCATCAGCGCCGCCTCATCGACCGACACCGGCGGCCCGGTCAGGTCGTGGCCCCGTCGGTTCCAGCCGTCCCGGGGCCGCATCCCGTCCTCGTGGGGAGCCGTCCCCGGCAGCGTGAGTTGGGTGGTGGGCTGGCGCGGGGGCGTCGCGACGGGGAGAAGCGCCTGGAGGCCGGGCGCTCGCGACGCGGGCCGTCGTGGGCGGGCGTCCTCCCGCCCGGGCGGGCCGAGGGGCTCCGGGGGCACGCCGCTCGGGCCGGTGTCGAGCCGGATGATCCGGCCCCGGGGACGGCCATCGCGGGGGGTCAGGTGGACGATCGTCCCCATCGGTCTCGGGCGGCCATCGGCCATCGTGCGTTCCTCCTCAGGGGGCAGGGGGCAGG
>JACCVE010000539.1 GCA_013698285.1 Chloroflexia bacterium
CGCCGCGTAGTCGTGGATGATGCCGGACAATTCCGTGCGGCGTCCCCCGATGCCGGCTCCGATCGTATCGAGGAGGCAGCGCCGCGCCTGGTGGCGAACGTGGTCCGGGAGGTCGTCCCACCGCGTCTCGCGGATGAACTCGATCGTCCCCATGGGTGCATCGCCTCCGCCGGTCGTTTTCTACGATATCCGGTTGAACGCTCGGCGTTGTCATCGATGCTATCGGCACCGAAGAAAACCATTGTAGGGGCGCTGCTTGGTGCGCCCGGTGGCCTACATTCGTGGCACCATGGGACAGCATATACCTGAAAACGGGCGCAGCAAGCGGCTCCCCTACCACGGATCCGAAGATCGACCGTCTGTCCCCTGACTCCTGGCCCGTGTCCCCGACCCCTCGCCCCGTGGGCCGGGTCAGAGGACCTTCACGTACTCCTGGTTTTCCTTCTTCAGGCTCGGGTCGGTGCCAAGGAAGGCGTGCTTGGACATGTCGGCGGTGTAGCGGCTGGCCGGCGGCGTTCGGCCGAGCGCCTCGGCCATGGCCTGGATGTGCTGCGGCCCGGCGCCGCAGCAGACTCCCAGGTAACGAACACCCAGGTCGTACGCTTCCCGGGCAAAGTCGCCGATCTCGTAGCGGTTGCAGGTGAAGGGGTCCAGGGCGGTGGGGAAGGGCCGCCCGCCCGGGGCGTCCGGGTAGGCGGGGTCGCGCAGCGATTGGAACGAGGGCTGGTCGTCGTCGGTGCGGTAGGGGACGGGCAGCGCCGCGACGTGCCCCTTCACGCGCTCCCGGATGGCACCCAGCAACGGCATCAGTGTCCGCGGCCCGCGGATGCAGTTCAGCCCGACGACATCCGCGCCCGCCGCCTCCAGCCGGGCGCAGGCTTCCTCGGGCGACCACCCCTCGCGGGTCGTCGGCTCCTGGTGGATGGCGAGCGTGATCACCGCCGTCTGGCCGGCCTGCTTGATCACATCGAGCGCGATCAGCGCCTCCTCGCCCCAGGAGAACGTCTCGCCGATGACGAAGTCGACCCCGGCCTCGACCGCCCAGCCGACCTGCTCCTCGAACATCGCCCGCACGTTTCGCCGCGACGCGTCGTCCCCGGTGAAGACGTTGGTGTTGCAGATGTCGCCGGCGAAGAGCCCGCCGGTCTCGGCCGCGACCGTCTTGGCGATCGTGAGGGCCTGGCGGTTCATCTCCTCGAGCAGGTGTTCCTTGCCGATCAGGCGCAGCTTCTCGCGATGGGCGTAGTAGGTGAACGCCTCAATGACATCGGAGCCCGCGTGGGCGAACTCGCGGTGGAGCTGGGCGACGAGGTCCGGGTGCTCCAGCACCACCTCGGGCACGAAGGCGCCCGCTTGCAGGTAGCCCCGTCGCTCGAACTCGAAGAGATAGCCCTCGGCGCAGATCACCGGTCCGCGCTCGAGGCGCTCCAACAGGCTCATCCCGTCCGCCGACTTGTCCCCACCCATTTCGGACATCCTCCACGCTCCTTGTCGTTTGACCTGCCGCCCCTGCGGCTAGGACTGGTGCACCACCGCTTCGTTGCGGAAGATCGGCCGGAAGGTGGGGTCCGTGATCGCCGGTCGGTCGGCCCGGAACGCCTCTATCGGGTACTCCGTCTTGCCGTCCAGGGCGAGCTGGCTCAAGATCTTGCCGATCAGGGTCGCGAACTTGAACGCGTGCCCGCCGTCGACCGCGATCGTGATCCGCGGGTGCCCGGGCACCGCGTCGATCACGAAGTGGCGATCGGGCGGCATCGTGTAGAGACAGGTCTTGGTGTACAGCTCCGGACCGAGGAACCGGGGGATACGCGCTTCGAGGAAGCGGATCAGCCGGTCGTGGGCTCCGGGGTTGGGCTCGAAGGTCCGGGTGTCGGCCGTCACCTCGTCGCCGCCGGCGTCCTGGCCCGCCTTGGTCGCGACCTCGCCATAGACGGGGAAGCCGTAGAACCCCTGCGGCGCCCGCCAGATCCAGACTGGGAACCGGTCCGGGGCGAACTCCCGCAGGTGGGGCGTGGCGAAGTAGGTGACCTGCTCCTGGGTGACGGTGAGCGGCCACTCGATCCCGAGGCTGCCAAGGAGCACGTTGGACCACGCCCCGGCCGCGACCACGACCTGGTCGGCGGCGAAGGTGCCCCCGTCCGTCTCCACCTCGACTGAATCCCCGACCGAGCGGAGGGCGCGGATGGGGGTCCGGTCGAGCACGGCCGCGCCATGCAGGCGGCCGAGCGCGATGTGGACCGCGTTGGCCTTGCGGGCGTCGACCAGGCCGCTGTCGGCCTGGTAGAGCCCGCGGGCGTCCTCGGGCAGGTTGAACTGGGGCCACCGC
>JACCVE010000551.1 GCA_013698285.1 Chloroflexia bacterium
CCCCGACGATGGGCATCGAACGTTGACGCTGTATCCGGATCCCGTATCACTCGACGTCTCGCGACGGTGCGGAGTGTACCGCCACCGCGTCTCCCCCAATGCGCCGGGCTGCGGGACCCTCGCTCCCACGTCCCGGGCGGTACCACGCCGACGGCCCTGGCATACCAGGTGCCAGGGCCGTCGCGGTGATCCGAGGGGTTGGGGGGCGCGATTCGGGCGCATCATCCGCGGGATGGGCCATTGCGGCGATGTCCCGGCGCCGTCATCCGCCGGCCGCCTCGCGACCGCCGAGGTGACGGGCTAGGGCGGCGCGGAGCTGGTCGATGTGGGCCCGGTTGCTCTCACGAATCGTGCGGAACAGGGTCGCGCACTCCTGGTCGTTGGCCTCCTGGGCGTCTTGGGCGTACTTCTCGAGCGTCTCCTGCGCCTGGAGGGTGTTGCCGAGGGTGGTGATCAGGTCGTACTCGAGGTTGGCGACGCCGTAGCGATTCTCGCCGGTTCCGGTACCCATGTGGTGTCTCCTATCCATTTTGGTCAGATCGCCAGGGAGTCCGATCTCACCTGGTCCTGCTGACCGGGGCGCACGCGTCGTGCCACACGGAAGTCGGAAGTCGGAAGTCGGAAGTCGGGGAGAGTGTCGGTCGTGGCCATTCCCTTTGTGAGGGCTTCCGTTCCCGGCCAGGGGTGGCCGGGGTCCCGGGCAATTGCACCAGGGGGGGGTCGGGATGGAGGCGAAGCGACGCCGCCGGTCCGCCGGACGGGGTCTGGGCCCAGGAGGGCGGGAATGATCTCAACGGCGCGTTCGCCGTCGTGGGACGGTGAGCGGGACGGGGACCGAATGGGACCGGGATAGATGTCTGGGGAGGAGGCGTGGTGTCGTGCGGGGCATCGGCGGGTTGGTGGGCGCGGGCCGGGCCGGGTCAACCGCGCTGGCGGGGGTCGAGGGCGTCGCGGAGGCCGTCGCCCATCAGGTTGAAGGCGAGGACGGTGATCATGATCGCGACGCCGGGGGCGATGGCGATGTGGGGGTAGTTGCGGAGGTAGGCGCGGCCGTCGGAGAGCATGCCGCCCCAGGACGGGTCCGGCGGTTGGATGCCGAGGCCGAGGAAGGAGAGGGCCGATTCCAGGATGATGATGCTGCCGATCCCCAGGGAGGCCAGCACGATCACCGGGCCGAGGACGTTGGGCAGCATGTGGCGGACGATGATCCGGGCGCTGCCGGCCCCGATCGAGCGGGCCGCCAGGACGTAGTCCCGCTCCCGCAGGCTGAGGATGTCGGCCCGGACGATGCGGGCGTAGGAGGCCCAGACTGTCGTGCCGATGGCCACGATCACGTTGAGCAGGCTGGGGCCCAGCACGGCCGAGAGCGTGATCAGCAGCGCCAGCGTGGGGAAGGCCATCAGGGTGTCGATGATCCGGGAGAGGACGAAGTCCGTCTTGCCGCCGAAGTAGCCGGCGCTGGCGCCGATGGTGACCCCGATCGCCAGGGCGATCGCGGTGGCGCCGACGCCGACGACCAGGGCGATCCGGGTGCCGTGGATCAGGCGGCTGAGGATGTCGCGGCCCCGGTCGTCGTTGCCGAGGACGTGCTCGCGGGTCGGGCCGTCGCCACGGAGGCGGGTCTGGATCTTGTTCGGCGGCGCGGGGGCCAGGCTGCCGGCGAAGATCGCCACCAGGACCAGGCCGGCGACGACCGTTAGCCCGGCCAAGCCGGGGCGATAGCGGCGGAAGCGGCGCCAGGCGCGGGAGCGTTCAGTCTGGCGGTCACGCTGGGCCGCGGCGGCGTCTCCGAGCGTCCGCTCAGCCGCCGGCGAGGGGGTGAGGGTGGAATCGTGGGTGCTCACCGGAGGCGGATCCTAGGGTCGATGTAGGCGTAGGCGAGGTCGGTCAGCAGGTTGACGACCACCACGATCGTGGCGAGGAGCAGGACGATGGCCTGGACCACCTGGTAGTCGAGGCGGTAGATCGAGTCGATGAACAGGCGGCCAATGCCGCTCCAGGAGAAGATGGTCTCGATGACGATGGTGCCGCTGAGGATGAAGGCGATCCGGTAGCCGAGCACGGTGACGATCGGCAGCAAGGCGTTGCGGACGACGTGGCGGCGGAGGACGGCGCCCCGCGACAGGCCCTTGGCCCGGGCCGTGGTGACGTGGTCCTGGTTGAGGACCTCCAGGGTCGCGCCCCGGCTGAGGCGGGCCAGGATCGCCATCTCCTCGGCGGCCAGGACCGAGACGGGGAGGATCGCGGAGCGCCAGCCGTCGGAGCCGTAGGAGGGCAGCCAGCCGAGCCAGAGTGAGAAGAGGATGATCAGCATCAGGCCGAGCCAGTAGTTGGGCACGGCGACGCCGAGGGTCGAGCCGAACGTACTGGCATAGTCAAAGAATGAGTGGCGGCGGACGGCGGCGAAGATCCCGAGTGGCAAAGCCACCAGCAACGAGAGTCCAAGCGACATCGCGTTCAGGCGGAGGGTGGCCGGGGCGGCCTCCATCACCATCTGGGAGACGGGGGTGCCGGTCCGGATGACGGATTGACCGAAGTCCAACTGGACGACGTTGCCGAGCCAGGTGCCGTATTGGACGTACCAGGGCTTGTCGAGGCCCCACTTGCGCTCGATCGCGTCGATCTGGGCCTGGGAGACCTGGGCCTCACCGATCAGGATATCGACCGGGCTGCCGGGGGCGAGCTGGAGAATAGCGAACGTGGCGAAGCTGACGAGGAAGATCACCACGATCCCCTGCAGCACCCGCTGGATGACATAGGCGAGCATCCGTCCCCCCTTCCCCGCGCCTGGTCCCGGGTCTGCTCCGGTATCTGGCCGAACGCTTCGCCCGGGACACCGCGGGCGCCAACACGACCCACCGTCGGGATGGTGCTGGCGTCACCTTTACCAGGAACGCACGCCCCACGCCGAACGTTCGTTTGGCCGAAGGGCGCAGCAAGCAGCGCCCTACAGATCGTTTCAAGGGCCCGTCCGGGGTCCTATCCACAGAGGATGGCCGCCCCTGCCGCGCCCAGTCCTGGGGTCTCTCGATCATCCACCGGCAGTCGCCCCGATGTCGAACATCTCGGGCCACCGGCCACCGTGAGCCACGGTGGCCGATCGCCCGATCCGTCCCCGCCGATCTCGCCCCTACCTTCTGACCCCTGCCCCCTCGTTCTACTGTCTGCCGTCTACCGACTTCCGTCTATCGTCTACCGACTCCGTCCTACGCCTCCGGTTCGATGAAGAACTGGTAGGCCTTGGCGTAGATGGGGTCGGCGTCCAGGGCGGAGGGCGGCAGGCCGCCGACCCGCGGGTTGAAGTGGGAGAAGATGTCCCAGTACATCATGAACAGGAACGGCACCTCCTCGGCCACGATCGCCTGGACCTCGCGGTAGATCTCGGCGCGCGCGTCCGGATCCAGTTCTTCCAAGCCAGCGGCCAGCAGCTCGTCGACCCGGGCGTTCTCGAAATGGGAGAAGTTGTTGGTGCCGTCCGACTTCAGCGTCACCGAGGCGTCCGGGTCGGTCCCATCACCATAGGTCCAGTTGAAGAGGGCGGCGTCCATGTCCCCCGCTCGGAGTTGTTCGAGGATGGTCGCCACTGGCGCCTCCTGGAGCTCCATCTCCACCCCGACCTCGGCCAGGTAGGACTGGACGACCTCCGCCTCGGGCCGCCGGGCCTGGTCACCGGTGATGACGTGGCAGATGAACGAGCAGGGCGTGCCATCCTTCTCGCGGACCCCGTCGTCGCCCATCACCCAGCCCGCCTCGTCCAGCAGTTCGCCGGCCCGGTCCGGGTCGTAGGGGTATTCCGGCACCTCCGGGTTGTAGAACTGCTCGACGGACGGTGACAGGTTGCCCGTCGCGACGGTCGCCGCGCCGCCGAAGATGTCGTCCACGACCGCCTGGCGGTCGATGGCGAACATCATCGCCTGGCGGACACGCTTGTCGCTGAGCAGCGGGCGCGTGACATTGAGCGGGAAATGGTTGACGGCGGCACCCGGTGCGCGGAAGGTCTGAAACTTTGGGTCTTTGATGAAA
>JACCVE010000555.1 GCA_013698285.1 Chloroflexia bacterium
GAGCGAGACCGCGGGCAGGATCATGTTCCGCAGGTTGTCGAGCGGCGCCCGGCTGAACTCGACGTACCCGATCGGCGGCAACCAGCGCAGCCAATAGGAGAAGACGAGGACCAACAGGGTGGCCAGCAGGAAGTTGGGCACTGAGACCCCCACCAGCGTGATGATCGTGGCGGCGTAGTCGAGCCCGGAGTTGCGCTTCACCGCCGCCAGGATCCCGACGATGAAGGCCGGGACCGTCCCGACCAGCGCGGCGAGCAGGGCCAGTTCGACCGTCACCGGCAGGCGCAGCCCCAGTTCCTGGGTCACGGCGCGGCGGGTCCGCAGCGAGTTGCCCAGGTCGCCCCGGACCACCTTGCCGAGCCACTTCACATACTGGACCGGCTGCGGCTGGTCCAGCCCGTAGGATGCCCTGATCCGCTCGACCTGCTCCGGCGTCGTCCGTTGGTCGACCCCGATCGCGAGCAGGGTCGCGTCGCCGGGGATCAGCCGGACCAGCGTGAAGGTGACTAGGGAGACCCCCAGGAGGACCGGGACGAGGAAGGCCAGGCGCCGCAGGATGAACGCGATCACGACTCCTCGGTCCTCCCCTCGGCGACCGGACGCCGGACGATGCCGCAATCGCCGGTCGTCCCCCGTCCGTCGCGCGGTCAGGCTCCGGGCGGACCCGAGGCCCGCCCGGACGGTGGCGATCGGATGGGGGCTGGCCATCCGATGCTCGCGTCACGTCTCGCGTCTGGCCACGCCACGGCGCGGCGCGTTCCCCGGTGGGAGGGGACGCGCCGCCGTCCGATCACCCGTCGATCGTCGTCCCTACCGGTCGAGCCAGGTCTCCTTGAGGGAGAGGTTGGAGCCGGTCGGGAGGTGGGTGTAGCCCCTGACGTCGGTGCTCATCACCTCGTACTGGTTGGCGACGAACAGGTTGATCCATGGCAGGTCGGCCAGCAGGATCTCCTGCACCCGCTGGTAGATCTCGGTCCGGGCGGCCTGGTCGGTGACGCCGATCGCCTCGGCGACCAGGGTGTCGACCTCCGGGTTCGAATAGCCGACGAAGTTGCCGCTCTCGCCGGTGACGAAGTCGAGGAAGATCGCGTTCGGGTCGACGTAGGCGCTGGTGCCGGTGACCGCGATGTCGAACTCCTTGGTCACGTAGACCTCGTCAATCATCGTCGCGTTCTCGACCAGGTTCAGCTCGGCCTCGATCCCGATCTGGTTCAGTTGCTCCTGCACCACCACGGCGGCGTTGGAGAGGAAGGAGTAGGCCGACCAGGAGGTGATCGTGGTCGAGAAGCCGTCCGGGTAGCCCGCCTCGGTCAGCAGTTCGCGGGCGCGCTCGGCGTCGGGGGCCGGGATCTCGGCCGGCAGCGCCGCCCAGAAGGTCTCCGGGAAGAGGGTCGTCGTCGGGGTGCCGTTGCCGTAGACGGTCGGCACCAGCATCGCCTCGCGGTCGACCACGGCGGCGATCGCCTGGCGGAAGAGCGGGTTGGCGAACGGCTCAACGGTCAGGTTGAAGCCGAGGAACCGGATGTTGGTGTTGGCGTCGCCGGCCAGGGTCAGGCTGGTGTCTTGGCGCAGCAGCTCGATGTCGCGCAGCGGGGCGTACTCGATGAAGTCGACGGTGCCGGTGACGACGGCGGTGGTGCGCGAGGTGTCGTCGGCGGCGATCGTCATCTCGATCCCGTCGAGGTAGGGGAGCCCTGTTTCCCAGTGGTTTGGGTTGCGGTCGAGCACGATCCGGGTGTTGGGGACGTACTCGCGGAAGACGAACGGGCCGGTGCCCATCGCAACCTGGGAGACATCATTGTCGTTGGCCTCGACGAACGCCTGGGAGTAGATGAGGACGGAGGCGCCGGCCAGCGTCGTCAGCAAGGAGGCGTCGGGTTGGGTCAGCGTCATCACCACGGTCCGGTCATCCGGCGCCGCGACCGACTCCATCGAGGCGAGGTCGGCGGCGCTGGTCGAGGCCGTTGCCGGGTCGACCAGCCGCTCGAAGGTGAACTTGACGTCGCTCGCCCGGAGCGGGGTGCCGTCGTGGAAGAGGACGCCCTCGCGGAGGGTGAAGGTGTAGGTCAGGCCGTCCTCGGAGATTTCCCAGCTCTCGGCCAGCGCCGGCTCGACCGTGAGGTCGGGGCGGACCCGGGTCAGGCCGTCGTAGATCTGCTCGACGACGTGCCAGATCGCGGTCAGGCTCTGCTTCTGGGCGTCGAGCGCGGTCGGGTCGGCCTGGAGGCCAACCTTGAGGATGCCGCCCGAGACGGGGACCGGCGACGCATCCTGGGCCGCGACCGTCCCGAGGCGGGGGC
>JACCVE010000611.1 GCA_013698285.1 Chloroflexia bacterium
GCCCCAGCTAAATGACGGACATCGAACGACGATCGTATGTCGGGGGGCCGAATGAGGCAGGAACGACTATCGGCTCCGGGCGAGGTGGTCCTGAAGACCGTGGGGCTGACCAAACGGTTTGACAAGATCCTCGCCGTCGATGGCCTCGACATGGACATCCGGGCGGGCGAGGTCCTCGGCTTCCTCGGGCCGAACGGCTCCGGCAAGAGCACCACCGTCGGCATGATCCTCAGTTTGATCAGCCCGACGTCGGGACACGTCGAGCTGTTCGGCCAAGACTTGACCAAGCACCGCGACGTCATCCGCCGCCGCGTCGGCGCGATCATCGAGACCCCCGCCTTCTACCCCTACCTCTCCGGCCGGGACAACCTCCGCGCCCTGGCCACGGCCGCCGGAGGCGTGCCAGAGGGCAGGATCGACGAACTGCTGTCGCTGGTCGGCCTCGACGAGCGGGCGGGCGGCAAGTTCAAGACGTACTCGCTCGGGATGAAGCAGCGGCTCGGCATCGCCTCGACGCTGCTGACCGATCCCGCCCTGGTGATCTTGGACGAGCCGACCAACGGGCTCGACCCGGCCGGGCAGCGGGAGGTGCGGGGGATCATCCCCCGCCTCGCCGCCGAGGGCCGGGCCGTGTTGCTGGCCAGCCACCTCCTAAATGACGTCGAACAGGTCTGCGACCGGGTGATCATCATCCGGCGCGGCGCGATGATCGAGCAGGGCCGCGTCGGCGATCTGGTCAGCCGGGGCAGTCACCTCGACATCGAGATCCGTCCCGACCAGGTCGAGGTCGCGCTGCGGGCGATCCGTGCCGTGCCCGGCGTCACCGGCGCCACGGCCGATGAGACCGGCCGCCGACTGACCGTGGTCGCCGAGACCGACGGCAGCATGATCAACCGGGCCCTGGCCGAGCGCGGCGTCTACGCATCCGCGATCGTCCCTCGCCGGGGCTCCTTGGAGCAGCTCTTCCTCGAACTCACCGAGGGCAGCTCGCCGGGTGAGCAGGCGGTAGACGGTAGACGAAAGTAGGAGGAGCAGGACGTCAAAGAGGGGTACTGGTCACCAACTACCGGCAATACAGGGATGAGTTTCGCCTCGCGAACCAGTACCGACCTCCGACTTCCGCCGAGGAGACCCGATGATCCCATTGCTCAGGAGTGAGGTCTTCCGGCTCGTCAAGCGGCCGATGCCGTGGATCATGCTACTCATCGTGGCGCTCGGCGTGATGCTTCTCTACGGTGCCCTGTGGGGGGTGCTGGAGAGTGCCGCCAGTGGCGGAGAAGCCCGGGAACTCCGGGACGGCCTCCGGGTCGGGGCCACCACCGAGTTTGGACTGAGCCTGGTCTCGACCCTCGCCACGATCATGGTCGTGATCGTCGCCAGCAGTACGATCGGGGCGGAATACGGCTGGGGCACGATCCGGACTTTGTTGCCCCGCGCCAGTGGACGGCTGCCGCTGGCCGTCGCCAAGCTCATCACGATCGGGCTCTTCGTCTCGGCAATGGTCGTGTTCGGCTATCTCGTCTCGTTGGGGATGGCGGCGCTGGTCACCTCGGCCGCGGGCTTGGACACGGACCTCGGTGACGGCTTCGCCGGACATGCGCTGGCCTCGGTCGGCCGGACCATCTACGTCATCGTGCCCTACGCGGCGTTGTCATTCATGGTCGCGCTCTGGAGCCGATCGAACGCGGCGGGCATCTCGGTCGGGCTGGCCGTCTATCTCTTGGAAGACCTCATCGTCGCCCTCATTAGCCTGGCCGGGGACGCGGTCGATTGGCTGCCGGACCTCCTGCTGAGCGACAACGCCGACACGATCTTGGCCCTCAACAACATCAACATCGGCGACGCCAGCATCGGCGGCGCCAGCGCCTCAGACGTGCCAGACGCCTGGCAATCTGCCGGCACTCTCGGCATCTGGACGGTCGTGTTCCTGACGGTCGCCCTGGTCATCTTCCAGCGCCGCGACGTGACGAGCGGGTAGACGACTCCCCCGCTCCCGCCTGGGCGTGTCGCGATCAGCGGATGTCGAGCACGTCGTCGTCGAGGGTCAGCTCGTCGGAATCATCGAGGGCCAGCGCGTCGGTGGTGTCACCGTCGTCGACATCCGGAATGGCACGCGGGCCGAGGCACCACAGGGTTTGCCTGGCAGGTACTCTCGCGTCCGGCTCGCCGGACCTCACGGGGAGCCCGAAACCGGACTCGGCCTGACGTCGTGGGTATGAGCGCCAGTGATCATCCATTTCGCCATGGTGGCACCCACGGCCCGACACCGTGTTAACCTCGCATTATCGCCATGAACGGCCTGCGGCGGGCGAACGGGAGTCGAGGCGCGGTGCTCGCGGCGTGGGGGCCAGCGCCGAACCGGCCAGGAAGGTCTGGCGCCATAGCGCGGATGTCGTGGCGAAGCCGGACAGGGTCGGACCGCTCCCGCCCGTCGATGGGCCTGATGTCGTTTACCGCCTGGGAGGCCCGCCGTGACCGATCCGACGCCTTCGGTACCCCGAGGGGGGCGTCCCCTCAAGGTGGGAGTTTTCCTGCCGATCGTCGAACGGCAGATGGACGGGGGCAGTGCCCGGGGCCGCGACGTGCTGGACATGGCCCGGGCGGCGGAGGCCGTCGGATTCGACTCGGTTTGGATCCCGGACCATCTGCTGTTCCGGCACGCGGGGGAGGTGGCCCAAGGGGCGTGGGAGTGCTGGACCCTGCTCGGGGCCCTGGCCGCCGCGACGAGCCGGGTCGAAATCGGACCGCTGGTGACCTGCACGGCCTGGCGGAACCCGGCCCTGATCGCCAAGATGGCCGACACGGTCGATGAGCTGAGCGACGGTCGTCTGGTCCTCGGTCTGGGCGCGGGGTGGCACGAGCCCGAGTTCATGGCCTTCGGCGTCCCCTTCGATAAGGTGGTGGGACGGTTCGAAGACGCCCTGGCGATCATCATACCCCTGCTGCGGGAGGGGCGGGGCGATCACGAGGG
>JACCVE010000009.1 GCA_013698285.1 Chloroflexia bacterium
CCGGGGACGACCACATGACCGGCGATGGCCAGGGGACGGAGAGGGGAGAGCCGGTGACGGTCCCCGAACCCACCTTTCCCTAGCCGGTGCCCCACTGCCCGACGGCAGCCGGGCGACGGGGGCGCGATGCCCGGGACGGGCGGGGGACACGTCCTCGCTCGCCCCGGGTCTGGTCGCCTCGCCGGCGCGCGGTCACCCATCCGCGGACGGACCCAAGCGTTGGCTGCCCGCCGTCGGCGTGATACCCGAGCGATGAGGAAGGGTCCGTCGAAGCACCCGGCTCTCGACCGTGCGCGGGCTCACCCGCGACCTTCGTCAGTTCGTCAGCAGGGTGATCAGCGCCCCGGCGCAGAGGAAGGGGCCGTAGGGCACCGCGCTGCGCCGGGAGACGCGCTTGGTGGCGAGCAGCAGGATCAGGATGAACCCGGCAAGGAAGATGCCCAAGAAGAGGGCCGAGACCACGGCCGGGTAGCGGACCATCGCCCCGATCATCGCCGCCAGGTAGACATCGCCCAGCCCGAACGGCACGACCCGGACGTTGCGGTAGACCACCGCGGCCAGCACGAAGAGCAGCCCGAAGACCAGCACGGCGCCGGTGGCCGAGAGCAGGCTATTGATCAGGGCCCGGTAGCCGTCGATCAGGGAGAAGCCGAACCCGAGCAGCAGCCCGGCGCCGATCACGTTGGTATAGATCAGCTTGGTCCACCAGTCCACCAGCAGGATCACCAGCAGCGGCAGGGAGAACAGCACCGCCGCTAGCAGATCCAGGCTCCACCCCTGTCGCGCCGCCAGTAGGGCGAAGAACGCCGCGACCGCCACCTCGAAGAGAGGTCGCAGGGCGGACTGGGAGAGGCCGCAGGCCGGGCACCGGCGCGCCATCCCGAAGCCGAACAGCGGCAGCCAGGCCAGCCGCCCGAGCGGGGCACCGCACGCGTCGCAGGCCGGACCGCCGAACGGGTGCCGCTTGGCCGCCTGAGCGTGGGCCACGACCCAGACCGCCGCCCCCGCGAACCAGCCCACGATCGCCAGGACGACGACCAGCACGATGTCCACGCTCCCCTACCCCTCTCGCGCCCGCCGCGCCGCCGCGAACATCGCCTCGACCGGGGCGTCCATGCCGGTCCAGAGCGTGAAGGCCCGCGCCCCCTGGTAGACCAGCATCGCCAGCCCGTCGTGGGCGGCCAGGCCCCGGTCGCGTGCCGCCCGCAGCAAGGCAGTATCGCGGTAGGTGAGGTCGATCAACACGGCATCGGCCGGCAGGGCGGCGAGGAGATCGGCCGGGATGGGCAAATCGTCACCGTGCCAGCCGACGGAGGTCGCGTTGACGAGCAATCGCGCCTCCCCGAGCAGCTCGCGCAGCGTTTCAAGATCGACCCCGGCCGTGGCGACCACCGACGGAGCCAGGGCGGTGGCCAGGGCAGCTGCCCTGGCGGGATCCCTGTTGGCGACCGTGATCGGGTCGGCCCCGGCCTGTTCCAGGGCCAGCACCACCGCCCGGGCCGCCCCGCCCGCCCCGAGGACGACCGCGGCCCGCCCGGCCACATCCGGACAGGCGGCCGCCAGGGCGGTACCGAACCCCTCGATGTCGGTGTTGTCGCCGATCAGACGCTCCCCGTGGTGGATGATGGTGTTCACCGCCCCGGCCCGCTGGGCAAACGGCTGGACCGCGTCGAGGAGGGAGATCACGGCCTGCTTGTGGGGCACGGTCACATTGGCACCGAGCACGTCGGGCGCGCGGAGATCGGCAATTCGGCCCGGCAGGTCGGCCGCCGGGGTGTGCCAGCGCTCATACGTGGCGACGAAGCCGGTCTCCCGTAGGGCAGCCCCCTGGATCGCCGGCGAGATCGAATGGGCCACCGGGTCCCCGATCACCCCCAGGCGCCGGATCACGTCACCCTCGCGGCTGTCTTCCCCATCCCCGCCCCCCATGAGCCGTCCCCGTTTTGGAAGCGCTCGATGTTGATCAGGTGCTGGTCGTACGTCTCAGCGAACTCGTGCAGGCCCGTCCCGTCGTTCCGGGCGACGAAGTAGAGGAACGGGACTTCCTCCGGATTGATGGCGGCCTCCAACGAGGCCTCGCCCGGGTTGCAGATGGGACCCGGCGGGAAGCCCTCCGCGACGTAGGTGTTGTAGGGGCTGTCGGTCTCCGGGGCGAATTGCTGGTCGGGCTCCAATTCCGGCCACCAGTCGGCCTCAGTGCCCAAGATGTACTGGACTGTCGGGTCGGCACCGAATGTTCCATTCGTGTCAACGGAATCAAACCGGTTCAGGTAGGTCCCGGCAATCGTGCCCCGCTCGCTGGGGTCGGCCGTCTCCCGCTCGACGATCGAGGCCAGGGTCACCGCCTCGAGGACGGTCAGGCCCCGGTCCTCGGCCTGGCGTCGCAGGTCCGCGTTGAAGACGGCATCGAACTGCTGGAGCATCTGGCGGACG
The DNA here is from genome assembly GCA_013698285.1 of Chloroflexia bacterium. GTDB lineage: Bacteria > Chloroflexota > Chloroflexia > Thermomicrobiales > UBA6265 > JACCVE01. Next base: position 2,434 of record JACCVE010000009.1, read on the forward strand.
ACATCCTCGGCAGCCATCTCGGTGGTCAGGGTGTACGTGTCCGGGAAGAGGAAACCCTCGACCGACGGCGCCCCGGCGACGAAGTCGAACTCGTCCGACCAGTCTTGCCCGGCCGCTTCGAGAAAGGCCTCCCCGCCCCCCTCGATCAGGCCCGACTCCTCGACGATCGCGGCGAACTCCTCCATCCGCAGCCCCTCCTGGAAGGTAATCTGGTCACCGCGCGGGGCGGAAGCG
>JACCVE010000024.1 GCA_013698285.1 Chloroflexia bacterium
CGGGACGGGACCGGGTCCTCACCGGGCCAGTAGCCAGCCGCCTGGCTGATCGACTCCGGCGTGAGCTCGATGATCCTGGTCCGGCTGTCCGGGCCCCCGGTGCCGGGCTCGTTGTAGGCCACGTGCCCATTCGGTCCCAGGCCGACCACTGCGAGCGTGAGCCCGCCGAGCGCCACCAGGTCGGCCTCATAGGCGGCGGCAGCCAGCCCTGGGTCGGGGTCGGTGGCGGGGATGAGGTGGAGCCGACCGGGAGCGATTCCGGCCGGCTCGATGAAGGCGTCCAGGAGCCAGCCGGTGAGGCTGTTGGGCCGTTCCGGTGGCATGCCCAAGTACTCGTCGAGGCAAAACAGGTGGACCCGTGACAAGTCGATCTCGCCGCGCGCCCGGCGGGCGATCACCTCCGCGAACATCGGCAACGGCGTCGACCCGGTCGGGACCGCCAGGACCGCGTCGGGCTGGGCCGCGACAGTCGTCGCGATGATGTCCGCCGCCCGGTGCCCCATCTCTGCCGCGTCCGCCACGATCTCGATCGTGACCTCCGACCCGTCTCCACGCACGCTGACGTTCTCACCCATTCCGGATCACCGACCTCCCACCTGCCCGCCACACATTCAGACCCGACCGCGATCGCGACCTCGATCGCCTGGCCGCAGTTCCGGGGACCATGCTGTTCCCGGCCCGGCGGTGCGCGACGTGCGACGGGGTCCGACGTGTGACGTGCCCTGACCGGGGGCTCCCACCGGCACGGTAGGCTACGGGCTCACCATCGACCGGTCAAGTTGGCCAACCCGCATTATCACGGCGCCCCGGGACGGATCGGATCGAGCGAGGACACATGGCGGAGAACGAGAGAACGTTCGACGACGTCTTGGCCGACATCGAGGAATGGGTGACCCCGCGCGGCGTCCCGGGCGTCGCCGCGGCGGTCTGGCACGGCGGGCGGATCGTCGCCACCCACGAGGCAGGTCAGGCACGCGATGGCGTCACGGTCACACCCGAAACGCTGTTCGCCCTGGCGTCGGTCACCAAGCCATTCGCCGCGGCCACCGTGATCTCGCTGGTCGAGGAAGGCGTCATCGCCCTCGATGACCGGGCCGGCGCCTATCTCCCCGCGTTCGCCGATGCCCCGGCCGATGACCCGGCCGACCCGGACAGCGAACGCGGCACCGTCACGGTCCGGCAGTTGCTCTGCCATGTGTCTGGTCTGCCAGAGGACATCGCCGGTCGGGACGACCGTCTCGTGGCCCGGCCCGGATTCGACACGTTGACGGATGCCCTGGTCAACCTGCCCCTGACGACGCGGCCCGGCGAGGTGCTCCGCTATTCCAACGCCGGATACGCGGCGCTGGCCCGATTGGCGGAGACGGCCGGAGGAGACGCGTTCTGGCCGATGACCCGGTCCCGGGTGCTGGATCCCCTCGGGCTCGACGACATCGTGTTCCGGCCCAGTGGACCGGAGTTGGACCGGGTCGCTCATCTGGCCGGCGCCGCGAACCCCGGGACCGATCACGAGAGCTACAACAGTGCCTATTGGCGCGACCTGGCCATCCCCTGGGGAGGATTGTTCGGCACGCCGGCCGCCGCGGTCCGGTTCGCGGCGTCGTTCCTGCCCGACACCGGCGCGTTCCCGGACCACCCTCTCGGCCCGGCCGCGATCGCCGCGATGACGACCGATCAGGTCCATGGTGTGCCGGGCGGGGTCGAGAGCGGCAAGGTCTGGTGGGAGAGGGCCGCTTGGGGACTCGGCTGGGAGATCAAGGGCACCAAGACCAATCACTGGACGGGACAGACGACATCACCGGAGACGTTTTGCCACTTTGGCCAGGCCGGCACCCTCGTCTGGGCCGACCCGGCGCGGGATGTGGCCCTGGCCGTCTTGGCGAACCGCACCGTGACCCGGATGTGGGGCTTCATCCTCCCCCGCTGGGCGCGACTGAGCGACGCCGTGGTCGCGGTGGTGGACGGGTGACCGACGGGCTGGCGGGCGACATCGTCCACCCGCGCACCAGCCTCGAGGGGCGCCCCACCACGCCACCGGCTGACGCTGACCGCCTCGGGTTCGCGGTCAAGGTGCTCGGCCGAGAGGGACTGCGGGCGAATGACGCCCGCCGATGGCAGAGCGACCCGCACCTTCGCGTCAGCCTCGGCTATCTGGATGCCATCCTCGACTACCTGGCCGGCAGCGGCATCCGGATGTACAGGATGTCATCGGACATCGCTCCCTATGCCACCCACCCGGACCTGCCGCGATTCCATGCCCAGCTTGACGACTGCGCCGAGGAACTGGCCGCGTTCGGGGCCAAGGCCCGGGCCCTGGACATCCGGCTGTCGCTCCACCCCTCCCAGTACATCGTCCTCAACTCGCCGGTCGAGCGCGTCGCGGCGGCCTCGTTGCGGGACTTCGATGTCCAGGCCGCCCTGTTGGACCGGATGGGGATGGGGCCGGCGTGCAGGGTGGTGACCCACGTCGGCGGCGTCTATGGCGACCGGGCGGCGGCTGCCGACCGGTTCGTCGCGCGGTATGAGGCGCTGCCCGCCGCCACCCGGGCACGCCTGGTTCTGGAGAACGACGAGGTGTCGTGGTCCGTCCCCGACGTGCTGGCGATCCACGAGCGATGCGGGGTCCCGATCGTCTTCGACGTCCTCCACCACCGGGTCAACGATCCGGCGGGCATCGATCCGGCCGAGGCCTGCCTCGCATGCCTGGCGACCTGGCCGCCGGACCAGCGGCCGAAGATCCACTACTCCAGCCAGCGCCTCGCCGACCGGACGGTGTTCCGGCGCACGGCGGCCACCGGCGAGAAGACCGCGCGGTCCGCGGCGCCAAAGGCGGGACAGCACGACGACTGGATCGACCCCGCCGACTTCATCGCGTTCCGGACCGCGACGGGGACCGCCCGGTACGACGTGATGTTGGAGGCGAAGCTGAAGGACCTGGCGGTCCTCTGCCTCCGTGACGCCATCACGGACGCCCATGTTCCTCGGCCAGTTTGGTAGTCTATCCCTCACGGCGAACCCGGCGAACCGCGTCGTCGCCCACCGCCGGGCGACGATAGCCGCTCTCGGGCAAGGATGGCTGGTCGCGTCCGGCGTCGTCGTGCACGGTCCCTGCCCGGTGGACGGGACCACACGGAGACCCGATGGTCACCGGCATGCCGGCACGGTGTTTTCTCGTGATCCCCGGAGGTTGACGATGCGACGTTCCCGATTGCCCCGCCGCCCGGTCGCCATGCCCACCCGGGCACCCGGAGGGGCACAGTGTCGGCCGGGGCGGTCCCGGCGGTGGCCGGTCGTCGCGATCGTCGTCTTCTCCGCGTTCTTCCTGGCCGTGGCGGCCGTGCTCCCGGCGCGCGGGGCCGAATTCCTATCCGGTGACACGCCACGCGTCCCGGTCAGCGGAATCATCGACGACGATGTCTATATGTCGGGGACCGATGCCTTCATCGAGGGCACGGTGACCGGTGACGCCCTGGTGGCCAGCCGCGACCTGGTGGTCTCGGGCACCGTCGAGCGAAGCTTGATCGCCGCCGGGCAGAATATCTCGGTGACGGGGCAGATCGGGCACGCCGCCCGGGTCGCGGCCCAGGAGGTCCGGATCGAGGGCCAGGTCGAGGGCGACGTGTTGGTGGCGGGCGCGGAGGTGATCATCGAGCGGGGCGCCTCCGTCGGCGGCGACCTGATCGTCACCGCGGGCACCTTGACCGTGCGGGGCACGGTCGGGGGCGACGTGCGGGGCAACGCCACCGAGGTCCTGCTGGACGGGGCCATCGGCGGCGATACGCGGTTGGAGGCCACCGAGTTGACGCTTGGCCCTGCCGCCCAACTCGCTGGCGACCTCCGCTACACCAGTGCCGGCGAGGCGAATATCGACGCTCAGGCCACCGTGAACGGGACCACTGAGCGGGAGGAGTCCGGCCGGGATGTCGGCGGGGCGGCGTCGAGCATCGCCGATCGGAACCTGTTGGAGTGGGGCCGGTTGGTCGCCGCCCTCTTCAGCGGCCTGATCCTGGTCCTCATCCTGCCCCGGGCCGTGCGGGGCGCGGCGGAGAGCGCCAGGCGGCGGCTGGGTCCCGCCCTCCTGCTCGGGGTGGCGATGGCGTTCATGATCCCGATCGTTTCGGTCATCATGTTGGTGACGATCATCGGGTTCCCGATCGGCTCCATCATGCTCGTCACCTTCGTCATCATCCTGTACCTGAGCCAGGTATTCGTCGGGACGGCGATCGGGCGGTGGATCCTGCCCGACTCGTGGGGAGACCAGGGCCGTGGTTACAACCTGCTGGCGATGGCCCTCGGCGTCGTGATCCTCGGCGCCCTGCGCTTCTTGCCGATCCCCGGCATCAGCTTCCTGGTCGCGGGCCTGACGGCGGTGATCGGGCTCGGCGCCGTGCTGTTGACGCTGCGGCGCCGGACCGGGGCCCTCCTCCCGACGCCGGGTTCGGTCGCCACCGGACCGGGTCCGGGCTACTACTGATCGACGGGGCGGCGCCGGG
>JACCVE010000118.1 GCA_013698285.1 Chloroflexia bacterium
CCCAGCGTCGCTCCCCCGACTCCCACGTCCCCGACTACAACGCCTTCGTCCGGATCGAACCGGGGCATGGCGATGATGTCCGGGCCAGCGGTGAGCCGCCGGTCATGGCCGGCGTGAACGCGGGCGACCCGGTGGAGGTCAGGTGACAGCCGGCCGCGCGACCGGCACGCCGGCCAGCGTCGCCCGGGATCGCGATGACCCGACGGCGAGGCCCGGCAGCCAGACGCGGGTGCGGGTCCGCCCATTGTCCGCCCCGGGCGGCCCGACCCGCGAGGACCGGGTCGCGACCGAGGAGCCGCTGGAGATCCGGGTCGAGACGGCGGGCCGGGCGACGGCCGTTGCGGTGACGATGCGGACCCCGGGGGCGGACTTCGACCTGGCGGCAGGGTTCCTGTTGGCCGAGGGGGTCGTTCGGGGTCGGGAGGACATCCGGCAGATCGAGTATTGCGTCGATGCGGCACTCTCGGAGGAGCAGAGCTACAACGTCGTCACGGTCAGGCTACGGCCGATCGCCACGGTCGACCTGGCGCCGCTGGAGCGCCACTTCTCGATCACCAGTGCCTGCGGCGTCTGCGGCAAGACTAGTCTGGACGCGCTCACCGTCCGGGGCTTGGCGACGCTCCCGCCCGGACCGGTCATCTCGCCCGATGTCCTCTCGGCCTTGCCGGAGCGGGTCCGGGCCCGGCAACGGCTCTTCGACACCACCGGCGGGCTGCACGCCGCCGCCCTGTGTACTCCACACGGGGAGGTCGTCGCGGTGCGGGAGGACGTGGGGCGGCACAACGCCCTCGACAAGCTGCTGGGTTGGGCGATGCTGGAGGGCAGGACGCCGCTCTACGAGGGCATCGTCCTGGTCAGCGGCCGGGCGAGTTTCGAACTGGCCCAGAAGTGCGTCGCCGCCGGGGTGCCGATCCTCTGCGCCGTCTCGGCCCCGAGCAGCCTGGCGATCGACGTGGCTGAACGATTCGGCCTGACCCTGGTCGGGTTCCTCCGGGACGGGCGAGGGAACATTTACCACGACCCGGGGCGGATCGTGGGGAGAGCCGGTAACCATTGATCGTCTCTGCCGTCCCCGGACGTGGACTCCCGTCCCACCTTAGCGGGCTGTCGATCCGTTGGTAGGGGCGCTGCTCGCCGCACCCGGTTACCCGATGAACCGTTTGATCTCGAACGAACCTACTCTTCAGAGGTGCGGAGAGCGGATCCCCTGTGACATGGTGATTCTCCTTGGCAGCGCGTGTGCCCACGTCAGATCGCGCCCGGCCCTCACGTTACTCCGCCGCATCCTCGGCGGCGGCCAGGGCCTCGTCGATCCCGGCGATGAGGTCGGTCGCCTCGACGACCCGCGTGATACCCGACTCGACAGCGTCCGGGTCGTCGGTCTCGACGCCGGCGATGATGTCCGTCGCGGCGGCGTCGAGGGATTCGGCGAAGGCGAGGTAGCGCGTGTGCAGGTCGGCATAGTCGGCGGGGGGAACGAGTTCGCCGGCGGCGGCATAGGTATTCTGCCAGGCGGCGCACTCGGCCACGATCGCGGCCAGGTAGGTTTCGCTCGTCTCGGCGGGCGGGGCACCGATCAGGGCCGCGAAGGCGGCTAAGCTGCCGATCAGGGCGTCGTAGTCTGAGCGGACCGCGGCGAGGTACGCTCCGGCCCCGGCGGGTCTCTCGTCCGGGGCCGTCCCGGTAGCTTCGGTCGCCACCGCGGTGTCCACGCCGGGTGACGTGTCCGTCGTGGGTGTCTCGCCCGTGCCGGCCGCTCGGGCCGGGCTGGTCCGGCCGGTGCCGAGACGGAGTTCGACCGCCGAGTAGGTGCCGTCGTCGTTGCCGCGCAGGCGGTAGTGGAAGCTGCCCCGGGGTCCCTCCGCGCCGTATAAGGCGTAGGTCGCCGCGCCGAACCGGTCGACCAGGGCGGCGCTGGTGGCGGAGACGACGATGTCGCCGTCCTGGGACTCGACGCGGACCCCGGCGCGTTGGGTATCGGTGGGGAGGAACGGCTCGATGAGCGTTTCTGCCTCGTCCCGGCTGAGGGGGTCGGACAAGGTAATCGTCAGGGCATTGACATAGTCCCGGTGGTAGGCGGCATTGATGAGGTCGAACCCGACGACGACATAGTCGAAGCCGTCCGGATATTCGTCGGACTCCGCGTCCACCGATTCGCCGTAGATCGATTCGAAACCCTGGCGCGAGCTGCCGAACCGGCCGTAGAGGGGGGCATCGTCGGCGCCGGGATCGGGCGCGATGATCGGCGCGGGGTCGGCGGGCGTGGCCGTCGGGCGCCCCCTCGTGATGATGGTCGGGCCCTCATCCGGCGTGGCGGTCGGCTCGACGGTCGCGGTAGGTTCAAAGATCGCCGTGGCGGTGGGTTCGACGGTGGCGGTGGATGTCGGCTCGGCGGTCGGTGCCAGACGGAGAGTGGCGGTCGCGGCGGAGGTCCTCGTGGCGACTGGCCTGGGCGTGGCCGTGGCTCCAACCGTCGCACTCGGGTCGGACGGGACGGCGACGGTGGTGAGGACGAGGGTGGCGGGCAGGTCCTCGCAGGCCAGGCCATCGTCGTCCGGGTCGACGTTGGGCCGGTAGGACGGGTCGGCATCGAGCAGGGCCTGAGCCGCCCGTTGGGTGACGAAGTCGGCGCAGCTCAGCGGAGGGCTCTCCTGCACCAGGACGAGGGCCGGCCCGGGGACGGCCAATATGGCGGCGGTCGCCACGGCCAGCGCGACGCCGAGCACGACGGAGATGGGCGCCAGCCGCCGGATAAGGGCGGGCGGTCGGGACATGATGGTCATGGGAGACTCCGGGGCGGCCCCGGCGCGCGTCGGGGGGGACGCGCCGGGGCCCTAGCCGGCAGCGACCGGGACCGCCTGGCGGACGGGCGTCAGCCACTCCGCGTAGCGGTCGTTCCGGCCCCGCACGGTGTCGAAGAAGATGTCGCGCAGGCGGGACGTGATCGGTCCCATCACGCCCTCGCCGATCGGCCGGCCGTCGATGGCGATGATCGGCGAGACCTGGACGCCCGTGCCGCAGAAGAAGGCCTCGTCGGCCAGGTAGACCTCGGAGCGGTCGATCTCCCGCTGCTCGACGGGGATGCCCGCGTCCACCGCGAAGCGGATGAACGAGCGGCGGGTGATCCCCTCCAGGATATCGGCCGAGATGGGCGGCGTGGTCAGGACGCCGTCGCGGACGATGAAGACGTTGCAGCCGCTGCCCTCGGCGACCTTGCCCTGCTCGTTGAGCAGGAGGGCCTCCTCGCCGCCCTTCTCCTCGGCCTCGTCTTTGGCAAAGGCGGAGTTGACGTAGGCGCCGGTGAACTTGCCCCGGCTGGGGATCGCGTTGTCGGCGATCCGCTTCCACGACGAGACCACCGCCCGGACCCCCTTCGAGGTGTCGAGGTAGTCGCCCATCTGCAGCATGTAGATCGCCAGTTCGTCGCCCATCCCGCGCAGTTTCGGGGTCAGGTCGAAACCGGGCTTGTAGACGAACGGCCGGATGTAGATATCGCCGGTGGGCGCGTTGCGTTCGGCCAGGGCGACGATCGTCGCGGCCAGGCTGTCACGGTCGAAGGGCAACTCGGCCCGCAGCAGCTTGGCCGAGCGGAGCAGGCGGGCGGAGTGGTCCGGGAGCCGGAAGATGTTGACGGTCTCGCCGTCGGCGTCGAGGTAGCCCCGGATGCCGGCGAAGGCGCCCGTGCCATATTGGAGCGTGTTGGTGCCGATGCTGACCTTGGCCTCGCCGAAGGGGACGATCTGGCCCTCGAAGAACGCGTGGGAGAGCATGGGGATGGCGGCCATGGCGTAGAGACCTCCGGGTCAAGCGGCGTCGTCACGGCCGGAGAGCGACCGCGCACCGATACGGGATGCGGCCAGTATGGCACAGGGTCCCGGGGCCGACCGGGTCGCGGCGTGGGCCATCGGCGGGCAGCGGGAGGCGCCGGACACCGGTGGGACGCGTGGTTCAGTCCAGCTTGAAGTACTTGTAGCCCTCGACGTACTCGCCGTTGCCGGGGTGCTGCTCGGCCTCGTCCTTCGCCCACCGGCGAACCATCTCCTCCGGGTCCCAGTCGCCCATCTGGCTGACGTGGCGGCGGAGCGATTCCAGCTTCTTGGGGAGAGTCGCCGTGATATCGACCCAGACATCGGGCTCCTTGGCGCCGCCCAGGTAGACCTCGCGGACCTTGTGCGGCTCCAGACCCTCGGCCAGCAGCTCGGGGAAGGTCATCCGGTCACGGGCGGCGGGGTAGATGGCGTCCAGGGTCGCCTCACCGGTCGCCCGGTGATCGGGGTGGTTGAGGTAGTCCTGGCCGACGAAGCGGACGGTCGGGTCTTGGCAGATCACGATGTCCGGCCGGACCTGGCGGATGACCCGGGTAATCTCCCGCCGCATCGCGAGGTCGGGGACCAGCGTGGCGTCCGGGTGGCGGAGGAAGATGACGTCCGCGACGCCGAGGACGTCACAGGCGTCGCGCTGTTCCGCTTCCCGGGTGGCGACCAGTTGCTCGGGGGTCACGGCCGGATCGCTGCTGCCCTTGTCGCCGCTGGTCAGGAGGACGTAGGTGACGTGGTGGCCCTCGCCGGCCCAGCGAGCGACGGTCCCGGCGCAGAGGAACTCGGCGTCGTCGGGATGGGCGACGATCACGGCGACCCGCTTCGGGCCGGTGTCTTCGGCGGGCGCCGTATCGTCGGGGACGACGACGCTGTCGATCGCCGCCGAGGGTTCGGCGGCATCTCCCCGGCTCTGGTCGGCGGGGGTGTCGTCGGGAGTGGTCGGGGTCGAGGTCACGGCTGGGGCTCCTCCTCTGGTGGAATCGGTCGCCGGGCGGTTCGCCAGGCGCCGGTCGGCGCGGCCCGGTCGCCCGGGTTCGTGCCGGTGATTGTGCGGGACGGGTCCGGCCCGGCACAATGGTCGCGGAACACCACGGCGACGCGCCGGACGGGATCGGTCGGACAAGCGGCCGCGCGGGTATGGGTGAGGGAGTCGTGGACGGTGACCGAACGAGACCACGGCGCGCAGTTCCCCGCCGGGGGGGCAACGGGGACCGGAGCGGTGGCGGCGACCGCGTCCCCACATGCCCCGCGAACGCCGCCCCGAGAACACCTCGACCCCAAGGCCCGGACCCTATGGCGGATCAGCGGCCTCGTCGGGACTTTGCCTGTCCTGGTGATCGCGATCATGGCGGCCGTAGTGATGCGGCGCTTCCTCGATTGGGACGGGTGGCTCTTGGCCGTGCCGTTCGCCCTGACGGTTCTGGTCGGCTTGGCCAGCGCCCTGGTCTTGCCGGACCTGACCTGGAAGCACTGGCGCTATGAGGTCGGGGAGGACGAGGTCGATCTCCAGCACGGGGTCTGGACGGTGACCAGGACCCTGGTGCCGATGGCCCGCATCCAACACGTCGACACCCGGCGGGGGCCGCTGGAGCGTCGCTTCGGGCTGGCCAGCGTGGTGCTGCACACGGCGGCGGGGGCCAGCGAGATCCCGGCCCTGGCCGACCCGGTCGCCGAGGCCGTCCGGGACCGCATCGCCCTCCTGGCCAACACCCGCGAAGAACTGTAGCCGGAGATGCGGACTCCCATGGGCACGGGTGACGACGAACGACCGTCAGACGGACGAGAGGTGGGGTCCGGCACCGGGTGGGCAGAGCACCGACGCCGGCCGGACGACTCGGCCGGCGAAGCGACGCCCTTTCCCCCCGGTGAGGTCCCCGGTGCGTCGCCCGCCCGCCCCGGCTCCCCCGGGGCTCCGGACGGCGGGCGACCGGCGCCGGTCGGGCCAGCGGGCTCACCTTCCCCGGCAATGCGAGGCGTGCTTCCGGACGAGCCGGAGATGAACGTCGATGACGGACAGCGCCCCCCATATCCAAACGCGATCACCCGATCTAGCGATGGCGACGCGGGTGGACGCGCGGATGCGTTCGACACCGTGCCGCTCACCGGTCGCCCGCCGGGCCACGGGGAGGTTGCTGGCGCCGGATCGGCGGGGCGTGGGGTGACGTTGCCGCCGCGACGATTGCACCCGTCCTGGATCGTGCTCCAACTGGTCCGGTCGGTGCGGGGCTTCCTCGTGCCGCTGGTCGTGGTCGTCGTCTCCGGGCGCGGGGGGGGAGATTCGCCGTTCCTGGCGATCGCGGCGATCGGCGCGGCCCTCGGGCTGGTGACGACGGCGGCCCGGTGGTGGTTCTTCCGCTACGAGATCGTCGCGGGGGAGTTGCGGGTCTATTCCGGCGTCGTCTCCCGCCAGGAACGCTCGGTGCCACTTGATCGCGTCCAGTCGGTCGACACCGGCGAGAGCCCTCTGCAACGGCTGTTCGGGGTCGTCCGGGTCAAGGTCGAAACGGCCGCCGGGGGCGGCGCGGGCAGCGATGTCACCTTCGAATCGCTGACCCGGGCCGATGCCGCCCTCTTGACGGGTCTCCTTCGCCCCGCCCGCGACCGGCGGGCGATCCCGGGTGAGGACGCCTCCGGCGACGGAGAGGTCGCGCGCCTCGAGCCCGCCGGCACGTTGGTCCGGGCCCTCTCGACCCGCGATCTCCTGCTCGCCGGGGCCACCTCCGGCCGGATCGGCCCGGCCCTGGCGATCATCGGTGGCTCGGTCCAACTCCTGGACGACCTGCTGCCCGAAGACATCTACGAGCGGTTCTCCGGCGTGGCGATGGACGTCTCGTTCCGGGGCATCCTGATCGGGGGGCTGGCCGTGGGTCTGGTGGCCTGGCTGTTCGCGATCGTCAGCACGGTCCTTACCTTCGGCGGCTTCACGCTGCGGCGGGATGGCGACCAACTGCTGATCGGGTCCGGATTGCTCGACCGGCGCCAGGCGACCATCCCCATCCGCCGCATCCAGGCCCTGACGATGACGGAGGGGTTGTTGCGCCAGCCGTTCGGCCTGGTCGCGCTACGGGTCGAGAGCGCGGGGTACGGCACCGACGCGCCGGAGACGGGCGTCCTGTTCCCCCTCCTGCGGCGTGACCAGGTCCATGACCTGCTGCGCCAGGTGGTGCCCGAGATGGCCCTGCCGCTGGACAGGATCGATGGGCAGTTGAACCGTCTGCCGGATAGGGCGCGCCGCCGGTACGCCCTGTCACCAGTCTGGGGACTGGTGACCCTGACCATGTTTGCCACCGGGGTAGCCGCCGCGCTCCCGATCACGCCGTGGTGGGCGGGCCTCTCCGTATTGGCCCTGGTCCCCGCGGGCGTTGGCCTCGGGCTGTGGCGATTCGCCGACACCGGCTGGTCGCTGGACGACCGGGGCCTGTTGGTGGTCCGGGGCCGGGGGATCGCCCGGCAGACCTCGGTCCTCCCGGCCCGGCGCTTGCAGCGTCGCTCCCTGAATCAAGGGCCGCTCCAGCGCCGGGCCCGCCTGGCCACCTTCCGGGCGGCGGTCGCCTCGGGCGGCAGCGGCGGCGCGGTCGGCATCGAACACCTCGATGTGCACGACGGCGATGCCCTGCTGGCCGCCCTGCGCACCCGGTCCCGCGGGACCCATCCGTCTGAGAGCCCGACCGCCGATTCGGGAGGGGAATCGCTTGGGACCGGACCGGACGGTGTCGCGGGGAAGGCGAGGGCCGAGTCCGTTGCAGCGATGTCGCCCATCTGACCCCGGAGGTCGAATGCTGCCAGACCGCCCCACCGAGACGCCGGACGGACAGTGTGGCGTCAGCTACTTCGGGCTCAGCTATTATTAGGGCCATGCCCTGTCCGATGTGGCCGTGATGGCTGCCGCCGAGATCACCGACGTCGTCCACGTGATGATCGGGGACGACCTTCGACGACCCCGGAGCCGCCTCGGGCACGACCCGGGCCGCCCTCCTGGGAATGAGTGGGAGGGCCAAGGCGATTCAAGACCCGGCGACGACTGACCGGGACCTGCCTGACTGGTAGGTCGATCGCGCCCCGCTACCCGGTCGCGCAGGCGGCGATCCGCTCCAGGGCCTTGGACAGGTTCTCCTCTGAGTTGGCGGTCGAGAGGCGGAGGAATCCCTCGCCGTGGTCACCGAAGGCGGTGCCGGAGAGGGCGGCGACACCGAAGTCCTGGAGGAGCCGGTCGGCGAAGGCTTTACTGCCCTGGCCGGTGGCGGAGATGTTGG
>JACCVE010000057.1 GCA_013698285.1 Chloroflexia bacterium
ACCGGCCAGCGGGTCCCGCTGGTGTCGATCCAGCGGCCCTGGGTCGCGGAGCGGGCGACGCCGTCGAGGACTTCTTGGACCTTAGCGCCGTCCTCGAAGGTGGGGGATGCCCCTTGGCCGGTCCGGATCGCGGCGAGCCACTCCCGCTGCAACAGCGCGGTCGGGTGGGCGAGGGGATGGTCGAAGGCGCCCAGGGGGCGGACGAGGCGCTCTGGTACCTCGATCTCGGCCAGGGCGCCCTCGCCCCGCCGGGCCCCGTAGAGGGCCGTGTCACCGTGGACCATCAGCATCCCGTCCGAGCCGGAGAGCACGATCTCCTCGGCCGAATCGACCGCGGCGGTGGTCGTGACGTGGACGGTGGCCAGGGCCCCGTTGGCGAAGCGGAGGAGGAAGGCGTAGTTGTCGTCCGCGTCGACCTTGCCCATCGCCGACGAGTCGGGCAGGCGGCGGCGCTTGACCATCGTCGCGGTCGCCCCGGCCACGGCGCTGATCTCCCCAAACCACCAGCGCAGCGCGTCGATGTGGTGGCAGCCGGTCGCGCCGAGCATGCCGCCCGCCTTGTCCTGCTCCATCAGCCAGCCGAACGGCCGCCCGTTGGGGTCGGCCAGGCTGGCGCGGTAGACGGTCAGGGTGGCGGCCTGGGGCTGACCGATGTACCCCGCGTCGAGGAGTTCCTTGATCCGCTGCCGGACCGGCACATGGCGGAACTCGTGGTTGATCATCGCCACCACGCCGGCATTGGCGGCCATCTTGACCATGTCCCGCGCCTCGGCGATGTTGCGGGCCATCGGCTTCTCGCACAGGACGTGCTTGCCGGCCGCGATGGCCGCCAGCGACATCTGGTGATGCAGGTAGGGGGGCGTGGCAACGATCACGGCGTCGATGTCGGGATCGCGCACCAGGGTCCGGAAGTCCGTGGAGACGAGGGGGATCTGGTAGCGGGCCGCGACCGCGACGGCCCGCTCCTGGCGCCGGGCACAGATGGCGACGACCTCGGCCTCCGGCAGCGCCAGCAGGGCGGGCACGTGGGCCGCTGCCCCGAACCCGGCCCCGATCACGGCCACCCGGACCGGCCGTGCCGCCTCGGCGTCGGATCGCTCACCGCCCGGCCGCGACCGTGCGTCTGGCGCCGTCTGACGTGCGGGCACGCGTTGCAGGATCATCTCACTTGCCGCCCCGTCCGACGCACGTGGCTCGCTCCGCCGGACCCCTGTCCGGACACCCCGGCCGTTCATCGACGGCGACCGGACAGCGGCTCCAACCCATTGTCGCCATCGTACCATACCCCCGCCACGCGATCGTCCGTACGGCTGTCCGTACGCGGCGGGACCGTGGCGAGGGACCTGGGATCGTGGTGATGTCAGGAATCAGGAAGGTTCCGTGGCGGCCCGATATGCCGTATCCGTGGGACACTCTGCCGGGTACCGCGGGCACGGACCTCGCCTGCCCGCTTCGGGTGACCACTCCGCTTGGGGCCGGAGACCGGGCCGGGGCCATCTGGGGTCGTCTCTGATGGCGACTCACTCCGCGTCGAGAACAGGTCGGAGGACCGGGGCCGATCCCGGGCCGCTTCCCCGGGTCCAGGGGTGCCAGCCTATCCAGCGTCATGCGGATCGGCTCCCCCACATCTCGGGCGCCCATCCTCACCCCGGCACGGACCGCACCTCAGCGACGGGAGACAGCGATGCGACTCTACACCGGCAAGGGCGACCAAGGGGCCACCGACCTGCTCGGCGCCAGGGTGGACAAGGACGACCCCCGGGTCGCCCTGCTCGGTGACCTCGACGAGGCATCCTCCGCCATGGGGCTGGGCCGTGCCCACGCCGGTGTCGCGGCGGTCGAGGCCGCCCTGCTCACCGCCCAGCGCGACCTGTACGGGGTGATGGCCGAGCTGGCCTTCACCGACGAGCTGCGCCCAGACAGCCAGCGGTTCGCCGCCGAGCGCGTGACCTGGCTGGAAGGCGAGACTGACCGCATCACCGACACCGTCACCTTGCCCCCGCACTTCATCCTGCCGGGCGATACCGTGACCGGGGCGACCCTGGACGTGGCCCGGACCGTGGTCCGCCGCGCCGAGCGGGCGGCCGTCACCCTCCATCGCCAGGGCGGGATCGGCAACGAGGCCATCCTCCGTTACCTGAACCGTCTCTCCTCCCTCCTCTTCATCGCCGCCCGGGCCGAGGACGCCGCCGCTGGC